>NZ_JBXSQM010000001.1:0-267186 GCF_057063645.1 Lactobacillus sp. X-49 | reverse complement strand
TCTAGAAGGATTAGAGGGAGTGTTTACTGCAAGACCAAAGCTATTAAATTATCGAATGACAATCCATAGTGATCAAGGAATTCAATATCAATCTAATCCATATCGACATGCTTTACGAAAACATAAAGTATTTCAAAGCATGTCACGAAGAGCTACATGTCATGATAATGCAGCTATGGAAAGTTTCTTTCACATTATGAAAGTTGAAATGAATTATTTTACACATCACTTTGATACTAAGAAACAATTGGTTAAGGCGATGAAAGAATGGATAAGTTATTACAATGAAGATAGAATTCGGCACAAACTAAAAGGCTTAACTCCGATTCAATATCGGAATCAAGCCTTAAGTAAAATGATATAAAACTAACGTCCAGTTTTAGGGGTTAGCTTCATTTTGGTGGCTTTTTTGTTTTGCCTATTTTTTTTACAAAATTTTGCAGTATTCGTGCAGTGTTCGTTTTGCACTTATCATTTAACCTATAATGGTTATTAAAATGAGGTAATTAGTATCAACTTAAAAGATGAATGTTCAGATTTTATTTAGATTGTAAATTGTAGAATGAATTTGAACACCTGCGTTGATTAAAAAATAAAAAGTCCATTGGATTTCTTTGATAGAATGTAACTACCAAACCAATTCTAGAAAGAAGTTTCCAATGAATTCACTTAATTCTACCATATCTACTCACCTAAAGGGCAAACAGCTTTCTTTTCAAGAGAGGGTGACTCTCTCCAAGTTTTGCGGTCAGTCTTTGCGCCAAATTGTGTGCTTGCCAAAATGATTTTGCAGCAGCCCATGAACCATACCTTTCAAGCACATAGTTATTAGCAACCTTTGCTTGATTAGCAGGTGAATAGTCGCCATGTAGGTACCCTGGCATTAATTGATATCGACCATATGCACCTAATGATGCATTGCGAGCAGTGTAAGATCCGCCAGATTCATGAGTGGCAATCCATTTTTTGCTGCTATTTCATTACTAGTTACATTAGACTTATAATCTGTTGATTTGATTGAGAATCAATTTTTGTTACATCTTGTCCTTTAGTATCTTTATTCTTATTTTGTTTATCAGATACTTTAGTGATTTTTTGTGTCGTATCAGCATAAACAGTAATAGTTTTGGCTAAAGCTGCGCCTTTACTTGCTACAGCCGCAGAAATTCCACCTATCATTAAAAATGCTTGGTTTTTATTAACTTTCATTAGCAGTAATATTCCTTTCCAGTCATAAATTTTAATTTTCATTTCTTTTATAACTTTAAACCTAAAGTTTTTTTTATGAGCAATTCTTCTAAATATACTAAAGTCTCGCACACATTTATTGTTTAAAATAAATTGGTTATTATTTAAGGGTTAGTGCTATAGACAAGACAATTTTTAAATTAATGAAACGTGAAGCAATGACTTTGCTAAAATATATTTATTTACATGCCAATATTAGAAGATTGAACAAATTAAAATACACGCCCCAGTAAATACTGGAATAGCGTGTAAAAAGTAATATAAATTAAAAAAACAAACGCTATTATAGTAAGGTAATGATAATGTACTTTACACATACTGAGTGGATTAAGTTCACCTTACCATTGAGTTTAATTAACATTATTGTTAATTAAACTCAATGCTCTTAATGGTAGGTATGATATTCCCATACCAATATTTTCAAAAATTCTTGTACCATTGCTTAAGCTCGGCTTATCTAATTGTTCCAATTGGTCAACCTTTAATGGATAGCCAATTATCATATTTTGAATTTTATTATTATGAAAGAATGCGAAAGTTGGTGTTCCAATAAAAGCATAAGGCTTTAATGAATTATCAATTTCATTAAGCTCATTAGTGGTTGCATTGTTTAGGCTTTCTTCCATATTAATATAATAGACGGGATAATCTGTTTTACGAATAAATTTCTTAAGATATCTAGATTCTGCCCGACAATACGGACAATCTTTGAAACCAAAGTAAACAATAAAATCTTGTTTAAAATTTTTAACTAAGGACAAGTATTCAGTTGAAGTAATTTGCTTAGTTCGTTTAATATTTCTAAGATAACGATCTACTGAAACTTGCCGAATAGGATACGCTGTTTCTTCAGCAGAAACTTGATGTGAGGGAAAGATAGAAAGTGCTAAAAGTAAAGTGAAAGCACTCATAATTAAATATTTAATTAATTTTTTCATGTTATCATCCTTTCTTAACTGGAGGTAGGATTAATAAACAGAATCCAAAATCTATTGCGAGTAAGCCGGAATAAGGATCTTTTATTATAATTATTGTAATTAATCCAAAAAGACAGGAAATCATTCCTAAAATTTGATCTCCAATGTCTATAGCAGTCATTTCATCTTTTTTTGCATTCTTTTTAAATGATATCTTAGGAGAAAAGGAAGCAAAGAAAAATAAAATTGCACATAAAATAAAAATTATAAAATATACGAAATGATACTTTTTGCTTTCAATAAATAGAAATATTATTCCTATAAATATTTGCATCAATCCACAAAGAAAAAAAGCCAACTTATTAGATAATTTATTTTCAAACATATTAATTTCTACTCCGTTTAATGATTTAATTAATAAAGAAGTATATATGCTTCGATTTGCTCTTACAGCATTCATTAACAATATACATTGAGCTAGACATCTAAAGAATAGCAATATAATTATACAGATTTAAATAAATCTATAAATATTATTGAAATAAAATTTAAACAAAAATTAATAAAAAAAGAGCAATAAATAATAAACTCTTTACTGAAAGAAATGTCCATAATGCAAAGATTGAATATGTTAGGCAGAATAAACGAAAAGCTTTTACATTGTTTTTTTTAAATCTAGTTTCTAATCTTTTTAAATGTTTAGCAAAAGCTTTAGCTAAATAAATCGCTGCTAAACTTCCAAAAACAAATATATATAAATATTTTTAAGTTTTATCACTAAAAAGATAGCCAATGTAGCCTAAAGTTAATCAATAATGCTTATAAGAATATTTAAGTACTGCTTTATCAAGTTTATTTTAATAATTTATATCATTTATATCCTTAGAGACTTAATTTGAGGGAAAGATAGAAAGTGCTAAAAGTAAAGAGGAAGCACTAATTATTAAACATTTAATTACTTTTTCATGTTAAGGACTCTCCTAATTTTTATATAGTTATTGAAATTAAGGTATAAAATCATAAAACTCAACCCAATATCAAGTATAAGTGGCAAGGAAAATAATTCTTTATTATTAATGAATTGCAGAATTCCAAATAAAAGAAAGGGCATACATAAAAATATTTAAATTAAAATGAATTTTTGCTTTAAAAAATTAATTAGAGCAGCTGATTTACGAAAAGAAGGTATCCAGATAGCGATTGGTAGAATCATAAAACTTAATATAAATGTAAATTTTATATTTGAATATATTATAATAAAACCGATAAAACTTATTATTAACTTGAAGATAACTAATAAGTCTCAATCTTTTTTTATTATTAATTTAGTTTTAAACATATTTTTACCCCGTTTTGTATGAAGTTCTTTCAAATTTAATAAAAAGTAAGGAATACACAGGATATTCCTTGGTTTCGTCTATATTTTAATTAACTCTTATGCTTTTTATGTGATACAAGCGTAAGGCATGTAGGTCCAGCGGCAAACCCACCAGCTCCTAATGCATTGTTGAATGCATCTCCTCATTTATTTCTTCCAATGATTGAAGAAAGTTAAGTTTTATTAATCTCACTGTAATTGATAAGTTGTTCGCCAAATTTCTAATTATTTTTTATGATGATTAGTATGACCGAATCCACCTGTTAAGCCGGTTATAGCAGTCTAACCAATTGCACCAAGGCCAAGTCTACCCAGTTATTTTTGCCACCAACGACAGTTACAAAATCTTTATCAGATAATGTTGTAACTGCCATAATTTCCCTCCGTTAAAATATATAAAATTTGTGACTATATAGTTTTCAAAAACAAAATTTATATTAAGTATTAAAACGCTTTTTAAAATTTACCAATAAATAATTTTTTTGTTTTAGTTTTATTAGTATAATTATAAAAGTAATGATGTAATCGCTTATTTATGTAGGTATATATGAGAAACAAATAACAGATGAACTAATCGAACTATCCAAAACTAAGTGCGGGCCTCAAAGGTAGGTTCAATATAATTCCAGCTGACAACATTTTAAGACTAAAGCAAAGCCACTCTTCAAAGTAAAACAGGAAAAAATAGATCAAGTATTTCTAAAAAGAAATTCTTGATCTATATTTTTGTCTAATAAGTTAGTTTTTTCCAAAACACTTTTGTGGTATCAATTAATAAATCATTTCAAACAATTTCTTGTTCCTTAAAACTACCATAGACGCGTTCAACTTCTGTTACACTCATAAATGCATATGGATCACTCTTTTTAACAATTTGTAAAACATCATACATATCGTAACGGTCAATCACCGTAATTAGAACCTTTTTTTCGCTATGACTAAATGCTCCCTCAACATCATGAAAGATGGTAATGCCTCGGTGCATTTTTTTCTGAATACCATCAATAATTGCATTGGGTTGATCAGTTACAATCGTCACTTGTAATTTTTGATGTTGGGTATAAACAGTGTCAATTACTCGACCATTAATAAAAATTGTCAAGGCTGAATACAGTGCACGATTCCAACCAAAGACAAAACCAGCAGCTGCAATAATTACAAGATTTATCAAAATGCTAATCTTACCGTAACTAGTACCTGTCTTTTTCTGAATGACAATACCAATAATGTCAAGGCCTCCAGTTGAAATTCCGTTTTTTAAGGCAAACCCGGTTCCCAGACCATTAATCATTCCACCAAAGATCGCACAAATTAATGGGTCAACATGCATATTTACCGGTTGTAAAACATGCATCATAATTGACCCCAAAATAACAGTTATAATCGTGAATAATGTAAACTTATGGCCAATCTTAAACCAAGCAAGTAAAAGTAACGGCACATTTAGGGCGAAATACATCGTTGAAGTAGTTAATGTATAAGGCAAATATCGTTCACTCAAAGTGTTGACTAGTTGCGCAAACCCAGTTATTCCGGATGAATACATATGCCCCGGAGCCCAAAAGAAATTTAAAGCTACAGCAACAGCAATGGAATAGAAAAATGCCGCAGAAATTTTTGAAAGTAGACTATATCTTCTGTTAAAACTATCAAGTCGATCCATTTATTCCTTATCCTTTTTGCTAAAATATAATTAATAAACTTAATTCAGTGTAACAAAAGAGTAGCTTAAACCCAATAGAAAAATCCTATTAGTAAGGTATTTATTTAGATATAAATTTATTACTTAAAAAAGCTGGATTCATTGACGCGTTTGCTAGATAAAGAGTAATTTGCTATATTGTATTTTGACATTGTAAGCGATTTATAGTATTTGGGGAAAATATAAATGATTTCTAATGTAATAAAACATGAATATCAACTTAGTCAAAAATATTATAAAAATTATTTTTTGACCTGTTTAATTGCCGTCTTGGTAGGTCTTGTTACATATCAAAAGCTAAAATTTTCCAAATTCTCTGTTGATAGCTTAATGCTTGAAGTTTTGTCAACTGACCAGATGGCATTTTGTCTTGTTCCTTTTTTAATAATGATTATTTTAACAACTTTCAATTTTAAAAATGGAGATATTTTAAGATGCCAAACTAGAAAAGTGATTTTTTTTCAAGCTCTTTACCGAATATTACTTCCTTATTTATTAATGGAGACTAGCTGGATGATTGTTAACCTAATGGTTATCCTGCTAGGAAAATATCGTATACTTCTAAAAGAAATCTGGTTTTCGCTGCTTATCCGCAGCATTTTTATGTGGCTTAGTTGTTTGGCTTTTGCTATAATTGCTGCAATTTTTTATTTTTATTTACAAAATAAAATTATGGCGTTCTTTATTTGTTTAGGTATTAGTTGCTTATCGAAAGGACTACAGGACTCTCAACAAATATCATTGTTTTATGACTTTGTTGTACCTAATACAGGTAAAGATATTTTTCTAAGAATAATTATTGTAACTATTCTAATCGGTCTTTTTTATAAATTGTTGAAAATAGGTATTGAGCAGAAAGATTTCTAATAATCTTTGAATACTTTAATAATCACACGAAGTTTATTTATTACCCAAATTTAACTTTAAGGAGAAAATGAATGAGTTTTATTGAATTAAAGCAAGTAGGCAAAGTAATTAAAAAGCAGCCACTTTTACATGATATCAATGCCAATATTCATCAAAATAGCATTACGGTTCTTGAGGGCATTAATGGATCCGGTAAAACTTTAATTTTAAAAGCTCTTCTCGGTCTAATTAAAGTAACAGGCTCCGTCGTAGTAAATCAGCAACAGGTGCTACCTAATAAGCCATTTCCTGTTAAAGCAGGTATTTTAATAGAAAAGCCAAGTTTAATTGAAGATTTTACTGCTTATAAAAATTTAGAATTACTAATTAAATTGGATCCTAGCATTCCAATAGGACAAATAAATGACTCGCTTCAATATTTTGATCTCAACAGATTTCCTAAGCAAAAGGTCAAAAAATTTTCTCTAGGAATGAAACAAAAGTTAGGAATTGCACAAGCGTTTCTTGGTGAATACCCGTTAATCATACTAGATGAACCTACAAACGCATTAGATCAAAAAAGTATTCTTAAGTTAGTCGATTTGATAAAGTCTTGTAACCAACGGGGAACTACATTTATCATTGCTTCACATGACCTTCAATTTATTGACCAAGTTGCTACAAGTCGTTTGAATGTAGAAGAAGGCACAATAACTTATGAAAAATAAAAGAATACTTTATTCTCTAATTTTATTCTTTTGCTTAATATCTACATTTATTGGTTATAAGCGTTACCAACAGGTCAATGCTCGTCCGCAACTAAGAGGAATAAAAGAAGAAAGATTTTTTAAACGACACGAATTAGTTCATGCACCGAATGTTAATTTTGTTGTTAATAGCACTAAGCTTGTTAAAAGTAAGACGGAAGTAAAGGTCAAAATCCAACTATTGCTTCAGCAAACGGGACCAGCTTATTATGGAATATATTATGGTAAATGGACTAAAGATACTGATTTTTCATGTAATATGTTTCTTAACGTTCCCTATGTAAACAATAATGCTCCGTCCCAAATTTTAGATAGTTCTAATCATTCAATAATTTTAAAAATAGTAAGAAATCCTCATTTCATTAATACCAATAGAAAATACATTGTCTATTTCACGGTTCCTAGATCTTTATATAAAAAGCGAGAGCAAAAACTTCGCTTTAGTTTTTTGGTTCCGGATAAAAGCTATTATCTTAAATATTCATTGTTGTTGGAATAAAAAAAGGAGTACAATATGAAATTCTTATGGTCACGAATGAATAAACGTTGGCTTTTTTGGGCCATAATTATTGGAATAATAATTAATTTATTACAGTTCTTACCTTTAAACCTTATATTATCCGTATATCCAGAAGATTCGCCATATACTCGATGGTTAGGGATAGATCCATTTACCATTTTTCCCAAAATTTTCTATCTATTATTGCCATTAATTGCCAGTTTACCAGCTTCCATCTTATTAAAAGAAGATTTAAACAGCGGTTTGCTATTTAAGATTAAATTACAAAGACCAATTAGAAAAGTTATATGTAGTTATGCTGGTTTAGCTTTTTGCATGGGAGCAATTGTCATCGCCATCCCTTTAATTATTAACTTTTTGGCATGGTTTATGATTGTTCCAAATATTAAACCGGATAATTTGATAAATTATAATATCAGGGTTGCTTCATTTAATACAATGTTTGTTGCCCTTTATTATTCTCATCCGTTTGTCCATGCACTTATTGCCATTTGTTTTGCATCTTTTTGGGGTGGATTATTTGCGATGCAAGTCACGTCAACATCTATTTGGATTAAGAATCAGTTTGTTGCGGTATGTTCAGGCTTAATATTGCAGATATTAATTTTCTTATTGAATAGTGTTTTCTATTTACCAGACTTTGTTAGTTATTCACCGATTGACTTTCTACGTGAATCAGCACCAAGTAATGTTAGTTTAGGGGTTACAATTAGCGTAACTTTAATAATGATAATTTACTGCATTGTAATGTTCTTAATAGATGAAAAGAGGTTAACTAGCTAGAAAAAGAAAAGTTAGTAGCTAATTTGGGTACTAGCGTTGCTTATCAATTATAAATCTTAGCTAATTATTAACAACGCTATTTTTACGAAGAGTAAAAATAAAAATACATTACTACAAAGTAATACTTTTTTAGCAACAAAGAAAGAAAAAGTTAAGGACAAGATAAACAAGATTTTTAAGAAATAGTTTAAGGTTTCGCTTGCTCATATATATTTTTAAGTGTTCAATGTATAGAAATGGAGGTACAACATATGGAAGCTATTTCTTATACTGAGTTTAGGAAAAATCTTAAACACTATATCCTTGAAGTTAATGAAGATTCTACTGCATTGTTAGTTACTAATCGTGATGATACTGAAAATGATGCTGTTTTATTATCAAAACGAGATTATGATAATATCATGGAAAATCTAAAAGTAATGAAAAATTCATATTTGATGAATAAAATTCAAGATGGGCAGAAACAAATAGCAGCAGGTAAAACTACTCAACATGAATTGATTGACGGCGATGATTAAAGCATAGACAGATAAAGCTTGGGACGACTTGTACTGGCAGAAGCTAAATGATAAGGTCATCGTTAAGAAGATTAATAGATTGATAATGGATATTGACCGGCAACCATTTACGGGAATAAGTAAGTCAGAACCATTAAAGTATGCAGTTGGTGATAATGTATGGTCACGTCGCATAACTCAAGAGCATAGGTTGGTTTAACAAATAGAAGATAACTACAATTTATATTCTGTCAGCAGCTAATCATTATTTTTGATTTTTGTTTATTGGTTTAGCAGAAATAATAAGCTATCCGTTATTGCTAAAGGCGATTATCTAGGAGGAGACGACTTCTATCGTGAAACTTACAAGGTAACCTTTGATGGCACCGTTAAGTCGGGCGTTAGTCTTGCTGACCACCAAGACCCGAAGCATAATGACCAAGCTGTTATCTATAATAAGGCTAAGGTCATCGTTAAGAAGATTAATAGATTGATAATGGATATTGACCGGCAACCATTTACGGGAATAAGTAAGTCAGAACCATTAAAGTATGCAGTTGGTGATAATGTATGGTCACGTCGCATAACTCAAGAGCATAGGTTGGTTTAACAAATAGAAGATAACTACAATTTATATTCTGTCAGCAGCTAATCATTATTTTTGATTTTTGTTTATTGGTTTAGCAGAAATAATAAGCTATCCGTTATTGCTAAAGGCGATTATCTAGGAGGAGACGACTTCTATCGTGAAACTTACAAGGTAACCTTTGATGGCACCGTTAAGTCGGGCGTTAGTCTTGCTGACCACCAAGACCCGAAGCATAATGACCAAGCTGTTATCTATAATAAGGCTGTGGTAACTACTTCTAACGGGTCATCTGAAAGTAACAAGACGACTACCAACATACCGTTTACGCAGACTTCCCAAACCAAGGCGGTTTCTACTGACGGTAACGGCAAAGGAGACTCTATCCAAGTCGATTACAACGCTCCTTACAAGTATACGGTAGACGTTGCGGCTCCAGACGGCGAAAATATTAAGACTTTAGAATTAAAAGACACGTTAGAGGACGTATTAGATTTGAAAGAGGTCAAAGTCTATGACCTTGATGATAATAACAAAGATGTAACTTCTGCCGGCAAATTAACGACAGATAATAATACCGCTGACTGGGTCGCAAATGAACCACAGAAGTGGCATGGTAAGCATTTAAGAATGTTAATTACTGCTAGTGTAAAGAATACGCCAGACTTGATGAAGTATTTAGATAAAAATAGCGGTGTTATCCGAGTACCAAACAAGGCTATTTGGATTATTAATGGTAAAGACCACCCGACTAATATTGTTTATGTCGAGCCAAAAGGTCCACAGGCAAGCGTTCAGAAGTGGATTGAACTACCTGATTCTAAGTAGTAAAGGTTAGCTTGGATTGCTTTTTATTTCAAGACTAGTATAATTTGTATTACCAACGTAATACAAAGGAGTGAAAACTATGAGTAGTGCTGCTATTAAAAAAGTAACGGTGTCTGCAAGAGTAACTGATAGTATAGATAAGAAAGCCAAGAAAAACCTTGCAGCTCAAGGTATTACTAGATCAGAATATATTCGTTTAGCCTTAATTAAGGCTGCCAATAACGAAGTACAATTAATTAATTTTTTGGATACCCCAGAGGCATTGCAAGCTAAAAAAGAAGTTGAAACTGGTCAAGTTATAAAGGTTAATTCACTTGAAGATTTTGATAAATGGTCGGATAGTATAGATGAAGATTGAACTATCAAAAACGTTTATCAGAGAATATAAAAGGCTTAAGAAAAAACATTATCCTGTAAAAGAAATACACGCATGCTTAAAGGCAATTATAGAGCATAATGTCAGTGTCTTAACCAAAGTAAAAGATCATGCACTTGGCGGTAAGTGGCAAGGATATAGAGAATTTCATCCAGCTAGAATCGGTGCTTATGGTAAAGAATACGATGGGTGGATTGTAGTTTATCAAATAAAAAACCAAGAATTAGTACTTGTACTTGTTGCTACCGGAACACATGATATTTTATAGTTTAAAATTAAATAAGTAAGAAAGCCCAGTAATCATAGTTAAAAAAAGAAAAAGCTAATCTTTCCAAAGTAGAACGTAATACTTTAAAGAAGACAGTTAAGCGAGTTTTAGATGATTGTTAAATTGATAATATCTGATACCGATTAAAATTTAAGTTAAAGTGGGGAAATAGTAATTATGAAGGAGAGAGTATTACTTAGTCTAGCAACTGGTGCATTACTAATTGTTGGCACAATTGGCGCTGCTGATAATAATGGCGTAAGCGCACAGTAGACTGTCCAAGCAGCTAAAAATAACTATCCAATTAAGTTAAAGCACAATGCTTACGTTTTTAATAAGCAGGGCAAGCGTAAGGGTAAAAAGTTTTGAAGAATAATCAGACATTAATCTCTTATGGTCAAGTTAAGATTAATGGTCAGCAATTTTATAAAATAGGTGGCAATCATTATATATTGACATCGACCGCTAAAATAAGCGACCCTAATGCAAAGTTACCTATTAATGATGCTGATCAAAATTCAAATTCTACCGATACTAATAACAACTCAATCTCAGACATGCCAGGCAAAGCTGATAAGCCAACTCAAAAGGAAATAGATTATTTGCTAAAAGAGAAAGGATATGTATACTTTTCAGATTCCGAATTAGCACAAATCAAAAAATCTTTATGGGAAAAAATCCAAAATTTAGAGTTCAACAAGGATATGAACCTTACAATTTAATCCAGAACTAGATAGTTTTATTAACAAGGTTCCTTCAAGCGCTGATAATATGTTTCTTTATTCAGAAGATATTGCCAAGTATTTGCCGACTTTAGCAGGCAAAGGCATGAATGCTGTACAAGCAGTAGATCATTATAAATATTATGGAAATTATCTTGGTGCCCCTGCGAATTTCAATCTTTACGATCGCAATCCAGAACATGTGGCTACTGAAATTTTTAATAGTTTAAAAAATGATCCATTTTATGAGAGTAAAATTGTCGGGTTGTTTGACAAAAAAGTGTTTGGTTCTTTAGGGCTAAATTATTACTGGGACGGAACAGATTCAAGAGTAGGATTAGTTTTTGTAGAAGTAGCTGGAACTAGTAAAAAGTGGACGAACTATTATAATGCAAATTAAGGGTTATTTATATATGATTTGGTAAGTAAATCTAAATCGGGTAATTTTCTAAAGTGATATATGAAAGATTTGGCCACTAATAAATAACCACTCAAAACCTAGCTTAATAGCTAGTTATATATTTAAAAAAGCAAAAAAGAACGCAAAATATCAAAAATGTAGATTGCGTTCTTTCTATTTGGCTAAAGGATTACTTTTTCCAGTTTTTTTCAATGAAAGCTTCACGGCCACCGGACTCTTCTAAAGCATAACGACCAGGATTTTTTTTGTAAAAATTCTGATGATATTCTTCAGCAGGATAAAAAGCGGTTGCCGGCTCGATCTTTGTTACGATTGGTTCAGCAAATTTACCACTTGCTTGAAGGTCATGCTTTGATTTTTCTGCAGCTACTTTTTGTTGGGGTGAATTATAATAAATTACCGGACGGTAATTATCACCACGATCTTGGAATTGCCCCGATGCATCGGTTGGATCGGTTACTTGCCAATAATAGTTCAGTAGCTGTTCATATGACATTAACTTTGGATCATAAGTGATTTCAACAGCTTCTGTATGACCGGTAGTACCACTTGCAACTTGTTCGTATGTGGGGTTAACTACATGTCCTCCAGTGTAACCTGAAATAACCTGTTTAACACCCGGCAGGGTGTCAAATGGCTTTACCATGCACCAAAAACATCCACCAGCAAAAATAGCTGTTTGATAATTTGAGTTTGTTTCTTTATCAACCATTGTTAGAACCTCTTTCTTCCTAGTTCTTATTTAACCACAAACAGATACTAATAAGACAATTCCTGTTTGCTATTCTTCAATCCCTAGATGATTCATAATTAGAGCTGCTGTTTCTTCGATTGAGCGATTTGCCACATTAATGACGAAGCAACCAAGTTGATCATATAATTTTTGAGCAGAATCCAGTTCTTTTTTTATTGCATCAGTGTTTGAATAAGCGGTATCAGGATTAAGCCCATAGGAAATCATTCTTTGCCGTCTTATTTCATTTAAAACTGATAAATCATTAGTTAAACCAATAATTTTTTTGGAGTCAATTTGATAAATTTCCTTTGGAATATGAGTATCAGGAACTAGAGGAAGATTAGCTACTTTTAAGTTCTTATTAGCCAAGAAAAGAGATAACGGTGTTTTAGAAGTTCTAGAAACCCCAAGTAAAACAACATCAGCTTCCAAAAATCCTTTAGGATCTTTTCCGTCATCATACATTACTGCAAATTCCATAGCTGAAATTCTATCAAAGTATTTTTGATTCATTTTATGTTGCGCACCAATTTTTTCGGTTGGTCTAACACCTGTAACTTTCTGAATTACCTCCATGGCAGGTGATAAAATATCATGACTTGCAATCTGATGTTCTCTAACAAAGCGAATTACTGCTAACTGCATCTCAGCTTTGACTAAACTATAAATTAACACAAGATTAGGAAAGCTTTCTATTTCATTAAAAGTCTCCTTCAACTTATCCATTGTATAAATGAATGGGTAACGTCTGTAATTAAACTTAATATCTGGAAATTGAGCAGTTGCAGCTACAGCATTATTAAAAGCTGTATCACCAGCGGAATCAGAAATAATTACGATATTAACTTCTTTTTTGGATGCTTCTTCAACCATATTGAACTCCTTTTTACTTAAATTATACAATTTAACTGAAATCTTTAACATATTTAGTATAAATTAATTAAAGTTAAACTGCGATGATGAAAAATAATTTTAAAAAATATTGCATGTTTGTATTGACCGATTACAATGGTTTGATATAATTTAAATAAATGCATGACGGTAACGTCAAGAAATGGAAGGAGGGATCACATATGGCAAAGACAGTCGTTCACGAAAACGAGTCTATTGATGATGCTCTTCGTCGTTTCAAACGTTCCGTTTCTAGAAGTGGTACTTTACAAGAATACCGTAAACGCGAATTTTATGAAAAGCCAAGTGTACGTAGAAAGCTTAAATCTGAAGCAGCTCGTAAACGTAAGCACTATTAATTAATAATAAAAAACAACTTTGATCCCTTGATTAAAGTTGTTTTTTTATGTTAAATAATCTTTTATTTGTTTTATACTGAACTAAAGATTTGCTATAATCTAAGTATACATTGTTTAGAAAGAGGTAATTAAGTTGAGTTTAGCAGAACAAATTATGACTGATATGAAAACTGCAATGAAGTCGCGTGACAAAGTTAAGTTAAATACGGTTCGGATGATCAAAGCTGCTTTAATGAATGAAAAAATAAAAGTTGGTCATGAGCTAACACCAGACGAAGAATTAACTATTCTAAATCGTGAAAAAAAACAACGTGAGGAATCAATTGCAGAATTTGAGAAGGCAAAGCGTGATGATTTAGTTGAGGAAACTCGTTCGGAGTTAAGAATTATTGAAAGTTATTTACCCGAGCAGCTTTCTGAGCAAGAGCTACAAAAAATCGTTAAAGAATCAATTGATGAAGTGCATGCTAGTAACAAAGCTGATTTTGGCAAGGTAATGAAAGTCATAATGCCGAAAATTAAAGGTAGAGCTGATGGTAAAATGGCTGCTAATGCGGTCAAAGCTCAATTGAGCTAGACGAGAAAAGGAGTATAGTTAATTTGGCTCAAACCAATTTTATTCCAAAAAAACCAGAAAACATCCAAAAACTAGTAGGTGTTAATGATCATAACCTTGATTTATTGGCTAATGGTTATGACGTTAGTATAACTGATACTGGAAATCAAGTTATGATTGACGGTAGCGAAAGCCAAATTAGCAAAGTTATTGCCGTCTTAGAAGCTTTAGACAATTTGGTTAGTGCTGATATTAATATTGGCGCACCCGATATTGTTAGTGCGATGAAGATGGCTGATAAAGGAACGATTGAATATTTTCCAGATTTATATAAAAAAATTTTAATTCGGGATGCTAAAGGCAAACCGATTAGAGTTAAAAATATAGGTCAGAAAAACTATGTTGAAGCAATTGAACAGCATGATGTCGTATTTGGTATTGGACCTGCCGGTACAGGTAAGACTTTTATTGCTGTTGTTTGTGCTGTTGCAGCATTTAAAAAAGGTGAAGTTTCACGAATAGTTTTAACTCGACCAGCTATTGAAGCAGGAGAATCATTAGGATTTTTACCCGGCGATTTAAAGGAAAAGGTTGATCCATATTTACGTCCAATATATGATTCGCTCTACTCAATTTTAGGAACCAATACAACCGATCACTTGATGGAAAGGGGTGTAATTGAAGTTGCCCCGCTTGCTTACATGCGCGGAAGAACACTTGATGATGCCTTTATTATTCTTGATGAAGCACAAAACACAACGGATGCACAAATGAAAATGTTTCTTACACGATTAGGCTTTAATTCCAAGATGATTGTTAATGGAGACATGACTCAAGTAGATTTGCCCGGACGTCAACGAAGTGGACTAATTGACGCAAAACATATTTTAAAGAATATTGATCAAATTAAATTTGTTGATTTTTCTGCCAATGACGTTGTTCGTCATCCTGTTGTTGCTAAAATTATTAATGCTTATGAAAAGGGAGAAGACCGAACTTAATGAGTTCAATCGATATCACATATAATGATGAAGTGCAATTTTTGCAAAATACAGAGCCTGATTGGACAAAGTGGATTTCCAAGTTGCTTTTACTTGCAAAAAAAGAAATTGCTAAAAAAAACAACTTGGAAATGAGTATTAGTTTTGTTGACGAAAATCGTAGCCAAGAAATTAATCGTAAATACCGCAGCAAAAATCGACCAACCGATGTCATTTCTTTTGCAATTGAGGATGGCGATGATCAAGTAGATTTAGAAGCATTTGCCTCAGATCCCAATTTTTGTGAAGATATTGGTGATTTAATCATGTGTCCTAGTGTTATTAAGCGTCACAGCGAGGAATACGAAACTGGATGGCGGCGAGAATTTGGTTACACTTTAGTTCATGGCTTTTTACATCTTAATGGCTATGACCATATTAAACCTGCGGAAGCAAAAGTAATGTTTGGTATTCAAGGTAAAGTTTTAGAGGATTATGGATTACCACTATATCCAGATCAATTAGATGAAGGCAGGGGTAAGTAATGACCAGCAACACACAAAACAAATCAGGGTTTGTGGCCCTTTTAGGTCGACCAAATGTTGGTAAATCAACGTTAATGAATTATTTAGTTGGTCAAAAAGTTGCAATAACTTCGAATAAACCACAAACAACCCGAAATAAAATTTCTGGAATTTATACAACTGATGATATGCAAGTGGTTTTTGTTGATACTCCAGGTATTTTTAAGCCACATGGTGATCTTGACGATTACATGGATAAGGCTAGTATATCTAGTTTAAACGATGTGGATTTAATATTATTTATGGTCGAACCAGAAAAGATGGGCAAGGGTGATGCTTATATTGTAAATCTACTAAAACAAGTAAAAATACCAGTATTTCTGTTAATTAATAAAGTAGACCGTGTAAACCCAAATGATCTATTAGAAATAATTGATGAATATCGCCAGTTAAACATTTTCAAAGAATATCTTCCCATTTCTGCAACTCAAGGAATTGGCATTTCGGATTTAACACAAGTTTTGCATGAGTATCTTCCCAAGGGACCTGCATACTATGACGCAGAACAAATCACAGATAGACCGGAATACTTTATGGTTGCTGAATTAATTCGTGAGCAATTGCTCAATTTAACAGACGAAGAAGTTCCTCATGCTGCAGCAGTTTGGGTTGAACAAATGAATCAGCACGAAAATAACAAACTCCAGATTGAAGCTACAATTTACGTTGAAAAGAGCGGTCAAAAGGGTATCATCATTGGCAAAGGTGGGAAAATGCTTAAGCAAATTGGCATTAATTCTCGTAAACAAATTGAAGAGTTACTCGGAGAAAAGGTAAACCTTCATTTATGGGTAAAAGTTCAACGAAATTGGCGGTCTGATCCGCGATTTTTAAAACAGATTGGATACAACAAAAAGGATTTATCTTAAACCATGTCACGCGAACTGATCGAAGTTCAGGGAATTATTTTTAAACGGCAAAAATACAATGAAGCTGATTTATTGGCTAAGATCATAACCCAAAAAAACGGGATCTTAACAATGATTGCTCATGGGGCACTTAAACCTAAGTCAAAATTAGGAGCAGCTCTACTTAACTTTTCCCACGGTACTTATGTCATCTCGACCACTGGGCAGGGAATTAGTAACTTGCGAACCTACAAAAACATACGACAATTTGATGGGATATTTAACAATTTGACAATGAATGCTTATGCCTCATTTATTTTGGATTTAATTGACCATGCATTTGTCGAATATCAAAATGTGGGTAAATACTATGATCTTGCTGAATTTGCTTTACAAAAAATCGTCGAACAATCCGATCCAGAAATGATTTCACAAATTGTGCAAATGCAATTGTTAGCAGCTTATGGAGTTGAACCAGAGCTTCATAAATGTGTTGTTTGTGGGGAAAAAAATGGCGAGTTTGACTACTCAATTAAGTACGGTGGTATTCTTTGTAAGCAACATTTTTACACGGATGCTCACAGACTCCATCTTCAACCTAAGCAAACCGCCGTTTTAAGAACAATTGGATTAGTACCATTTCAACGATTAGGTACCATTACAATTAATAAGGATACCAAAAAAGCAACTCGTCGGGCAATCGATCAAATTTATCAAGAAACAATTGATTTAAATTTAAAGACTAAAAAATTTCTTGATGAGTTAAATTTATTGCCCTAAGCCTTTAGCTCACATAGTTATTATGATAAAATATTATTGTACTTTGATGAAGATGAGGATTTAAAAAAGTACCAGTTAAGCGAGTGTCAGATAGTGTGAGGACATCTGGGAAAAGGCACCTCTAGTCAATTTAATTAAGAGCAGGGAATAATAAACAAAACATCCCTGAATTAGGGTGGAACCGCGATTAAATCGTCCCTATGCAAGTTTTGCATAGGCTTTTTTTATGGCCTTATGCAGGAAGGATATAAAATGGCAAAGAAAAAATTAACTATTCAAGATATGATTTTTAAATTGGAAGAATTTTGGTCATCTAAAGGCTGCATGGTAATGCCTTCTTACGATGTTGAAAAAGGGGCAGGAACAATGAGTCCATATACTTTTTTACGCGCCGTTGGACCAGAACCATGGGCTGCTTGCTATGTAGAGCCTTCAAGACGACCTGCAGATGGTCGCTATGGTGACAATCCTAATCGTTTATTCCAACACCATCAGTTTCAAGTCGTAATCAAGCCTTCTCCAGAAGAAATTCAACAGTATTATTTAGATAGTTTAAAGGTTCTTGGTATTAATCCTTTAGAACATGACATTCGGTTTGTTGAAGATAACTGGGAAAATCCATCAATGGGCTGTGCCGGTGTTGGTTGGGAAGTCTGGCTTGATGGTATGGAAGTTAGTCAGTTTACTTACTTCCAAGTTGTGGGGGAACTTGACGTCAAGCCAACAATGAGTGAAATTACGTATGGTGTCGAAAGGCTGGCATCATATATTCAAGATGTTAATTCTGTTTTTGACTTAGAATGGGGCAATGGAGTTTTGTACCGTGATATTTTCAAAGAAGCAGAATATGAAAACTCTAAGTATGCATTTGAAGAATCAAACCAGCAGGATTTATTAAAGTTTTTTGATGTATATGAGAGAACTGCTAAAGAATTGATTGGTTTAAACTTAGTACAACCAGCTTATGATTATATTTTAAAATGTTCTCATACATTTAACTTGCTTGATGCTCGCGGAGCAGTTTCGGTAACGGAGCGGGCTGGCTATCTATCAAGAATTAGAAATTTAGCTCATGAAGTAGCAGTTTGCTTTGTCGAAGAACGTGAAAAGAGAGGCTTCCCGCTATTAAAGAGCGCGGAAGATAAGAAGGCGGGGCTTAAAAATGACTAAAGATTATTTATTTGAAATTGGTACAGAGGAAATGCCAGCTCATGTTGTTTCTCGAAGTGTAAAACAATTGGCTGATCGAACCCAAAAATTTTTACTTGATAATGGTTTAAAGTTTAAAAATATTAAAACTTTTTCAACTCCACGACGATTGACAATTTTAGTTGAGAACTTAGCAGAAAAGCAAGAAGACATCGACGAAATTAAGAAAGGACCAGCGAAAAAAATAGCTTTAGATCAAGATGAAAATTGGACTAAAGCTGCACAAGGATTTGCACGTGGTCAAGGGATGACCACTGACGATATTTATTTCGAAGAATTAAAAGGCACTGAATATGCTTATCTTCATATCAAAAAAGAAGGTAAGCTTGCCAGCGAAATTCTTTTGCAAATGAGTGACGTCATTAAAGCTATGACATTTCCAACCAAAATGAGGTGGCATACAAATGATTTTGAATTTATACGTCCAATTCACTGGCTTGTTTCTCTTTTTGGTAATGACGTAATTCCCGTAAAATTACTTGATATTACCGCTGGTCGAAAAACCTATGGTCATCGTTTTCTCGGTGAATCAATCGTTTTAGCAAAAACAAGTGATTATGAAGATGCTCTAAAAGATCAGTTTGTTATCGTTGATGCTAATAAACGTAAAGAAATGATTGTTGACCAAATAAATAGTCTCGTCAAGAAGCATGACTGGCAAATTAAGTTAGATAAAAGCCTGTTGGAAGAAGTTACTAATTTGGTCGAATACCCAACTGTGTTTGCCGGCTCATTTGACAAGAAATATCTACAGATGCCACAAGAAGTACTGATTACTTCAATGAAAGATAATCAACGCTATTTTGAAGTTTATGATCAAAATGGTAAATTGGTTAACCATTTTATTGCGGTCCGTAATGGAAACAAAGAATTCTTAGAAAATGTGATTTTAGGAAATGAAAAAGTGCTCGTTGCTCGACTAGATGATGCCCAATTTTTCTATGATGAAGATCGGAAATATCCATTAAGCCATTTTGTTCAAAAATTAGATAACGTCTCATTCCATGATAAAATCGGATCCATGTCTGAGAAAGTTAAACGAGTAAAAATAATTGGCGAATTTTTGGTCAAAAAATGGCATCTTGATGAACAAACAAAAGTAGACTTTGACCGGGCCAGTGAATTATATAAATTTGATTTGGTTACTCAAATGGTTGGTGAATTTGCCGAATTACAGGGCGTTATGGGCATGCACTATGCCGAATTGGCAGGAGAAAAAAATAGTGTTTCTATTGCAATCAAGGAACACTATATGCCAACGACTTCAGAAGGTGAATTACCTCAAACAACGGTAGGGGCACTTTTATCAATTGCTGATAAACTAGATACTATTATTACTTTCTTTGCAGCAGGTATGATTCCAAGTTCTTCCAACGATCCATACGCACTAAGACGTTATGCTTACGGAATTGTTCGCATTTTACTTAAACAAAATTGGTCGTTACCGTTTAATGAAGTTTTACCAGCGATTGTTATTGCACTCGATGGTAAAACAAGTGCTAAATTACCTAACACTGATTCCCAAGATGAAGAAATTGCTTCATTCATTCGAGATCGGATAAATCAATACTTACAGAAAAACAACTTTAAATACGACATCATTGATGCTGTATTAGCTTCAAGACAGCAAGATCCAATTCAAATTTTGGCGGCAGCAAATGTTTTACAAATTCATCATGACGATGAAAAATTCAAACCAGTTGTTGAAAGCCTTATTCGGATTAATAATATTTTAAAGAAGGCAAAATATCAGGGTCAGGATTCAGTTAATTCAGAATTATTTGAAAATGATAGTGAGAATGAGTTAAATGCTGGTGTTCAGTCATTAAGTCAAGTTACTGATTTAACAGACCTTTATGATGGGTTTGTTAGATTACAGCCACTAATTAATCGTTATTTTGAAACTAACATGATTATGGACAAAGATGTGAATGTTAAAAATAATCGATTGGCTCAACTCAGTGCTGTTGCACATCTTGCTGGTTATTTAGGAGACTTAAGTAAACTGGTTATTAAATAATAAATGAAGTAGTGGGCGATCAAAAGATGGCAGGATTAATTTCTGAAGAAACAATTGCTAAGGTTCGTAAAAATCTGAATATCGTAGATGTAATCGGTCAATATGTAACGCTTGAGAAAAAAGGCAAAGATTATGTTGGTTTGTGCCCTTTTCATCAAGAAAAGACACCCTCATTTACAGTCAATGAACCAAAACAGTTTTTCAAATGTTTTGGTTGTGGTAAAGGTGGCAATGTTTTTACTTTTCTAATGGAAAAAGAAAATCTGACTTTTCCAGAGAGTGTTCAAAAGGGCGCTGATATAGCCAATATTGAAATTTCTGAATTTAAGCAACATTCAATTAGGTACTCTAATGTTTTAATTGAAATTACCGAAGAAGCAGCTAAATTCTATCATCGCGTATTAATTTCAACTAATGCGGGTAAAAGAGGATTAGAATATGCCACTTCGCGAGGACTTGATTCTGCGATTATTGATCATTTTCGTATTGGTTATGCGCCTAAACAAAACAATTTACTTTTAACATATTTACGTGAACGTAAATATAAAGATGATGATTTAATAAAAAGTGGTTTATTTGTTCAATCTAATAAGGGGGAAATGTTCGATCGTTTCCGTGATCGGTTAATGTTTCCCTTAAGTAATGAAGGCGATTATGTCATTGCCTTTTCTGGGCGTCGGATATCAAATGATAAATCTGAGGCCAAGTATATTAACAGTCCTGAAACAAAAATTTTTAGTAAATCAAAGTTGCTTTTTCACTTTGCAGAAGCTAAAAAAGCGGCAAAATCAGAAGGTCATTTAATTTTATACGAAGGATATATGGATGTGATTGCTGCTTATAAAGCTGGAATTAAGTCTGGGATTGCTTCTATGGGCACAAGTCTAACTGACCAGCAAGTTTACATGCTTAGACGTATCACTAATACTATCATTATTAATTACGATGGTGACGATCCAGGGATTCATGCAGAGGAAAGAGCGGCAAAAATGTTTGCTAAAACCGGTAATTTCAGTTTGGGAATTGTTGTTTTACCTGAAAAACTTGATCCAGACGAGTATGTAAAAAAATACGGTACTGCTAAATACCGTGATGAGATTAAAGCAGCACTTACACCAACTGATTTTTTCTTAAAACGTTTAGCCCAAAAATACAACCTAGATAATGATAGAGAAAAACTTGTTTATTTAGACGAAGCTGTCAAAGAAATTGTTCAATTACCTAATCCCGTTGAACAGGATTTATATTTAGACAAAATTTCTAAGCAGCAAAATGTGTCAAAAGATTCACTTAAAATAAATTTAGTGAAATATCGCAGACAATTTAATACAGCAAGACAGCATAAAGCTAGTTCTTTTATAGCAGATTCAATAAATGATGATAATATTATTTCTCCAATTGAGGGAAATGGTACTAGTAAAATCGATCCTGTTCAAACCAGATTGCTATATTTATTCATTCACTCTGAACATGCACGTAATTATTTGTTGGAAAACAAGTTTTTGTTTCCCGATCAGGATTATCAAAAATTAGCGGAGCTTTGGTTAAATTTTTGTGAAATACATAAAAATCCGTCTGCTAATAGTTTCTTAAATTTTATTCCTGGCGAACTTCAAGGTATAATAGTTAATACTGAAATGACAGACATGCCTCAGGATTTTTCAAACAAGGAGATTGATGAGCAAATTCATTCCTTACAAATGCGACAAATTAATATTCAATTGCATGATCTTATGAATGATCTTCAGGAAGCCAAAAGAAAAATGGATAACCAAGAGATTATTAAAATTACTCAGAAAATCTTACAGTTAAAGCGAATCCAAGGTTAGAGGGGGGCTTATAATGGTAGAAAAGAAAGACACTAACAATACTGAAAAATTACCACTTGATAAGGTAGTCAAAGAAGTTGTTAAAGATGTTAAAAAGAATAAAGCAATTACAGAAACTGAATTTGTTGACCGTCTTGTTAAGCCCTATGATTTACAGGGCAAAGCTGTTGATCAATTAGTTCAGGAATTTGAAGATAATGGGATAAGTATCGTTGATGAAAATGGTGATCCTTCTAAATTAGCCTTAAAGAAACAAAAAGACATTGAAAAAGCCGAGCTAAAAGATATGTCGGCTCCATCAAGCGTGAGGATGAATGATCCTGTGCGGATGTATTTAAAAGAAATTGGTCGTGTACCGCTTTTAAACGCCGATCAAGAGATTTCTTTAGCTAAAAGAATTGAAAAAGGTGATGAAGAAGCCAAGCAGGAATTAGCTGAAGCTAACTTACGTCTTGTTGTCTCAATTGCTAAACGGTATGTTGGACGTGGAATGTCTTTTCTTGATTTAATTCAGGAAGGTAACATGGGATTAATGAAGGCTGTAGATAAATTTGATTATAGCCTAGGGTTCAAGTTTTCAACTTATGCGACCTGGTGGATAAGGCAAGCCATTACCCGTGCAATCGCAGATCAAGCACGGACAATTAGAATTCCGGTTCACATGGTAGAAACAATCAACAAATTGATCAGAATTCAAAGACAGTTATTGCAAGATTTAGGTCGCGAACCAACACCTGAAGAAATTGGTGCCGAAATGGATATGCCAACTTCCAAGGTACGTGATATTCTTAAGATTGCTCAAGAACCAGTTTCACTCGAAACACCAATTGGTGAAGAAGACGATTCTCATCTTGGTGACTTTATTAAAGATAAAGATGCAACTAGTCCAGAACAACATGCTTCATATGAAATGTTGAAAGAGCAGTTAGAAGAAGTTTTAGATACACTTACTGATCGAGAAGAGAATGTTTTACGGTTACGTTTTGGTCTTGATGACGGCCGAACTAGAACTTTAGAAGAAGTCGGGAAAGTCTTTGGTGTTACTCGTGAACGTATTCGCCAAATTGAAGCCAAGGCTTTACGGAAATTGCGTCATCCTAGTCGTTCCAATCAGTTACGTGATTTTTTGGATTAACTTTATACTATACAAAAAGCTTCACTTCGCACAATAAACGAAGTGAAGCTTTTTTGCTTTATCTTAATTTTAACTTTTTCTCTTATAAATTTAAAATGCTTTTTTATTTAATCCTTGAAGATTCAAATTATATTCGACAACTTTTTTACGTTTACCTGTAACTAGAAACAAAGCTAGTCCGAGATAAATTAAAACTATGAAAATTAATAATTGCCAGTCAAATATTGTTGGACTTAACATCGAAGTACTCCCAGACGCAATCATCCCCGCTAAATCATATAAGAAGTGGTATGCGATATTGCTAATAATTGTACCAGTGTATAAATAGAGTGCTGAAAATAATATACCTCCTACCATTGCATTAATCACTTGCAAAATAGTAGCTGATAATGGTTGAACAGGAGTATTTAAAAAATGAATTAGACCAAAAATTAAGCCATCAAGAAATATTGCCCAAAAGATTTGCCTACTAGAATTTTGGAGTAACTTCAATAAAAAACTTAAAATGCAAAAGCGCATCATCCATTCTTCACCAATTCCAGCAGCAAAAGCATTTAAAGTTAAATATAAAAGATTACTATTTGAAGCTACCCTAAAATTCCAGTTAGTAAGAATACCGTTCAATGAATCAGCATCATTAAAACCATTAAACAGACAATCTATGATAATAAAAATAATTAGAATACTCAAAATTAACTTTGAAACTCTTGAACTAAACTTAAAATTAGGAGTAACAAATCCCCATTTTTTCATCACAAACCATGTAGTAACAACAAAACTTAAACTACCAATAATTGCACTATTGGTACAAGCCTTTAAAAAAGGGTTAGTGGGAATAGGGTAAGTAGATTCTATTTCGATAATCAAATATATAAACCATAGTAAACAAAAACGTCCCCATTTATTCTGAACATTTCCCATAGCCAATTCGCCCATAGGAATAAACATAAAAATTTTATAAATTGTAATAAGACACAAAACAAATGTTGTTATAGTCGCATTTGTATACTTAATTAAAAGATCATTTACAAAAGTAAAGAAAAAAATTGGGGTACTAGTGATACTAATTGCCTGAAAATAATAATTGCATTGAATTAACTTACTATTTACATTTTTATTTAATACTGAAAACTGTAAACTAATCAAAATTATCAAAACAAATGCTTTAAAAGTAGTAGTCCCACCAGCATGAATAAATAAACTATAAATTAAACTAAATATTACAAGTAGCAATTGTAATACAGTCTGCAGTAGGTGCCAACTTCTTATTTTTTTCTCTGTAACCATTAAAAACCTTTCTAGACTTAAAACAGTTCATCACGCTTGCCATCAAGTAGATGTTCATCAATATCATTATTAAAATAAACTTTTAAATCGCGGTCAAAGTTATATGCAAGCTTTTCTTGTTGCAACTCTTTTTTTGTCATCCAGATAAGCTCTCCTTCTTTTGATGCTTTTAACTGACCACTAAACTTTGTAGCAATATAAAAAAAGACGATATAGCGATTATTATTATCGTCATAAAATTGTTTAATTCCCACTAAATGTGGCTTCTTAATTGTTAAATTAGTTTCTTCTTTAATCTCTCGGATGACCGAGTCGTGAAATGATTCATGCGCTTCAACATGTCCGCCTGGAAAGGTAAGTCCAGGCCACGTTGGATCGTTACGATTAATCACTAATATTTTTTGATTATTTTTAATCATACACATATTTGTTAATGTTACTCTTTCAGTTCTATCCATTTTATGTAACTTCTTTCATCTTGTTATTGAATTTATTATATAAAAAAGTTGAAAGATTAACCAAGTAAATTTACAATATATTAATTTGTTTACAATCAATAACTTTATTAAAAATTCAGACTTTTTTGTTTTATTTTGTACTATAATAGCATAGTAATACAATATATAAAACCGGTATTGAATTTATACATCTGGAGGAATTGACTATGGAATTAAATATCAGAAACGTATCGTTAACATTTGGTCAAAAGCTAATACTTGATAATATTAACCTGAATTTACATTCAGGTGGACTCATTGGACTAATTGGTCCAAATGGTTCTGGAAAATCAACCTTACTGCGTATAATTTCAACTATTTTGAAACCTGAAAAAGGAAATATATTTCTAGATGGAGCAGACATTGTTAAATACCCCAAAAAGATGCGAATTTCATTAGGATATTTACCACAGCAAGTCCCATATTATCCTCATTTAACAGCAATTGAATATTTGCAATACATTGCTGCTCTTAAAGGAATTTCTAAAAAGCAAGCACGAAGTAATATTGAAAATTTACTAACTAAATTTCATTTGATTAATGCAGGAAATACAAAATTGGCCGACTTTTCTGGTGGTATGAGACAAAGAGTAGGTATAGCCGCCACATTACTAGGTGATCCAAAAGTAATTATTGTTGATGAACCTACAGTCGGATTAGATCCATTAGAAAGAGTAACTATTAGGAATGCTTTGGCGGAAATGGCTGTTAATCATATTGTTATTTTATCAACCCACATTATTTCTGATATAGAAGCAGTTGCTTCTAAAATTATTGTTTTGAAAGAAGGGCAAATTCTATATACAGGTTCACCAGAGAGACTTTTACAAAGGGTAGCAAATTCAGTTTGGGAATATACTGCTCCAGTTAATCAGGTTCTTAATCAACTAGAAAATGTTAGTTCTATTACGCAAGAAATTGATGGTGTTCATATTAGAGTAATCTCTCAATCTAAACCTAACGCAGAAGCCGTTAATGTAACACCACGCTTAGAAGATGCCAGTCTGGCTATTTTAGAAAGCGGTGATCAGTTTGACTAGAATTGTTAAAGCTACATTTTTAGAACGAAGTCGACGCTTGTCATATTGGGCTCTAATAATT
Source organism: Lactobacillus sp. X-49 (assembly GCF_057063645.1). Lineage (NCBI taxonomy): Bacteria > Bacillati > Bacillota > Bacilli > Lactobacillales > Lactobacillaceae > Lactobacillus > Lactobacillus sp. X-49. The sequence goes on along the minus strand of NZ_JBXSQM010000001.1, from coordinate 240,515 downwards.
TTGGCCTTAATCGCAGCAGTTATTGGATATCCAAGAATTAAAGGTCCAATTAAGGTATTTGTACTTGAGCCGAATGTATTTATTCAAGTAAGCAATCCTAGTTGGGTTCCGGTTAGTGTAGTGTTAGTATTAGGCTTGTTTTTACCAATTATTAGTTACCTGTTTTTAAAAAATACAATTGGAATTGATTATCAAAATCATACTAATGTTTTATTGGCGTCAGTTTCATTTTCTAAAATTAAGTACATTGGTGGAAAATTCTTGGCGAATTGTTTACTTTTATTTATTCTCTGGATTATTATCATATTAGGGACAATTATAATGGTGATTTTACAATTTCCAGGAAAATTTATTGACTTTTATCAATTTTTAACGCCATTTTTAACTTTATTACCTTGTATTTTTATAATTTCGACGCTTGCTATATTTACAGAAATTGTTCCTTTTTTAAGAGGTATTCTAGGAATAATTCTTGTTAGCTTTTTTTCATTAATTTGTTATGGAGTTAGTATCGAAAATTATAATTCCTTTTTTTTAAAGATAATTAACCCATCTGGTAGCTCCTACTTATTCAAAATGATTCAAGATACTTGTACTAAGACGATAGGGCAACCGTTAAAGCAAACAATGCTATTTAGTTCAGGAAATTTTAAAGAAACAGGAAAGCAGACTTTATTTTTTCAACCGATTAAATTTACTCATCAAGATCTACTAATTTTTATTATTCAGCTCATAATTTGTATTGTAATGCTAATTTTAGCAGGTTTTATTTTTTCTCCTCATAAATACTCAAATAAAATTCTTAAAAATTCAATCCCTATTAACTTAGTTCACGATCATCGTAAATTAAAAACAATTAATTTTAAAATCCATTCAAAAGCGGCTAGTAGTAGTTTATTAAAGACTTCGTTTGCTTTATTATGGAGACCGTTATCTATTTATAATAAACTTGCATTAATTATTTTGTGGTTAACAGCATGGTTTAGTTCATTAACCATAAAGCAATTAATAATTTTACCTTTAATCTTATTAACAGAATTACCATTATTGAGTAATTTAGGTTCACAAATTACTCAATCTGGTTTCTATCAATGGCTGTTAACGATTCCTAAAGCACAAAATAAGCAACAAATTTTTGAATATGTAGCTAGTTTAACATTTACACTAATCATGTTTTTACCTTTCATGATAAAGTCAAGTTATACTGCTTTATTACTAGTATGTTTTAGCATTATGATTTGCATACTAGCGCAAGTTTTAGGATTAATTACCAAGAGTAACCGGATGTTTATCTTTTTAATGGTTATTTTTTGCTTTATATATTTAAATGGGATTACTAACTTATTACCCATAAATAAGCTAAATTCATCAGTTTGGTTAGTATATCTTGGTATAACACTAGTTTTATTTTTAATAAAGTATAGTTTAAAGCAGTTAAGCAAATAATTCGTATAAGTATTCATACTAAATTGTTCTTTATTAGCTTCATTTTAAATTAAACTCAAAATGAAGCTTTTTGGTAAAGATTGTTTTTTAATTAAATTCATTAATTTTAAAAAACATTTAATTATTAAAACAACTTAAGTAATGTGCTAAAATTTCAGTATACAGAAAGTAGGGTGGAAAGTGAATTTACGTTTGAATGCTTTAGCTAACATGGTAGATATAGGTAGTCGGGTTGCCGATATTGGTACCGATCATGCCTATTTACCAATTGAATTAGTTAAATCTGGCAAAATTAATTTTGCCATTGCTAGTGATATTGCTGCTGGACCTTTAGCCAATGCAAAACAAGATATTGTAGAGGCAGGACTTGAAGAAAAGATTGAACCACGCTTAGGTGCGGGGCTTGACACGATTACTAAAGAAGATCAGATTGATACTGTGGTAATTGCTGGCATGGGCGGAAAACTCATGACCCAAATTTTAAATACTTCTTGGGAAAATGATTTAAGTTTTGATACTCTAATTTTAGAGCCAAATATTGGTGAATGTGGTGTTCGTGAGTGGCTAATTGAGCATCATTATCTTATTCAAGATGAACAAATTATTGCTGAAGCAGGGCACATTTACGAATTAATTAAAGCAATAAAAGTTAAGAAAAAAGAATTATTAACAAGAGAGCAATTATATTTTGGACCAATAATTTTAAAAAACAAAAATACCATTTTTTATCAAAAATGGCGAGGACAGTTACTGTATCAAAAAAAACTGCTGACCAATTTAAATAGGGCTAAGAAAAAGGATTTAACGCACATTCAACGAATTAAAAATGAAATAAGGATGATTGAAGGCGAACTAAATGACTAAAGTTATTGATATTGTGACAGTTTTAAGACAATATTTTCCAGAAGAAATTGCAAGTAGTGGAGATCCAGTTGGTATTCAGATTGGTTCACTTAATCAGACAGTTACTGGATTAATGACTACTCTTGATGTAAGACCTCAAGTAGTTGACGAAGCCATCGACAAAGGAATTAATTTTATTATTAGTCATCATCCAGTAATGTTTCATCCAGCAGTTAACCTCGATTTTGCCAATCCACAAAATGAAATGTACGCCAAAATTATTAAACATGGGATTACAATTTATTCAATTCATACTAATTCCGATAAAGCACAGGATGGTTCAAGTGATTGGCAAGCAGAAGAACTGGGATTAAAAGAAATCGAACCATTTTGTTTGGATGATGATGGAATTGCCATTGGACGCAAAGGAAAGTTAGCTCACTCTTTTTCAGCGCATGATTTTGCTTATTATGTTAAGTATAAAATGAAAAGCAACATGGTAAGATTAATTACCGCTGAACCGACTAAAATGATTTCAACTGTTGGTTTTATCTGTGGTGATGGCAATAAATACTGGCATCAAGCTGTAAAAGAAAAGCTTGATGCCTTCATTACTGGAGATGTTTACTATCATACGGGACATGATATGATTTCTTCTGGATTAACAGTTGTTGATCCGGGGCATTATACTGAAAAGCTGTTTAAAGATAAAATGTATGAAAAACTAAACCAATGGAATGATGAAAACAACTGGAATATTCAAATTGATAAATCTGTAGTTTCCACAAATCCATTTCAAGATTTATTTTAATAAAGGAGAACCATGGAATATCCAAACTTATTACCAAGATTTTTAAAGTACGTTCAAGTTAATTCACGTTCTGATGAACATTCTTCTCGTTTCCCGTCTACTATACGTGAGGAAGATTTTCAAAAACAAGTAATCATGACAGATCTTAAAACCTTAGGTTTAAATGATGTCCATTATAACCAAAAGTCAGGTTGCGTAATCGCAGAGATACCCGCAACCATTGATTATGATGTTCCCGTAATGGGATTTCTTGCACATAGTGACACCGCTGACTTTAATTCCGAAAATGTTAAACCACAGATTCATAGAAACTATGATGGAAAATCTAAAATTCAATTAGGTAATTCTGAATTTTATCTTGATCCAGCAGTTTTTCCACACCTTAAAAATTATCATGGTCAAACAATTATTACGGCTTCAGGTGATACTTTACTAGGTGGGGATGATAAATGTGGTGTCGCAGAACTTGTAACCTTTGCAGAATATCTTTTGAATCATCCAGAAATTAAACACGGCAAAATTCGATTGGCTTTTACCCCAGATGAAGAAATCGGTACTGGAGCAAGTCATTTCGATGTTGATGAATTTGGCGCTGATTTTGCCTTTACTGTAGATGGTGAGGCACCGGGAAAACTTGATTGGGGAACTTTTTCAGCAGCACAATTCGAACTTGATATTCAAGGCGTCAATGTTCATCCTGCAGTAGCAAAGGGGCAAATGATTAATGCAATTCAAATTGGAATCGACTTCCATAATCAATTACCTCATGAGGAAGTTCCTGAAAAAACTGAAGGTAGGCAAGGATTCTTTCATTTAATGAATTTTAAGGGAACGGTCGATAATGCTCACTTAGATTACATTATTCGTGATTTTGAACGCGATGGTTTAGAAAACCGAAAAGCTCTAATTAAAGAGATTGTTACTAAAATGAATGAAAAATTTGGTACAGAGCGGATAAAACTAAAAATGTGGGATCAATACTACAATATGGCTGATGAATTGGCAAAACGAATGGATATTGTCAATTTAGCACGTGAGGCCTACAAAAGTGAGGGATTACCAATTAATGAAGATCCCGTTCGAGGTGGAACTGATGGGTCTCAGTTAACTTATATGGGTCTGCCATGTCCAAATTTATTTGCTGGTGAAGAAAACATGCATGGTCGCTATGAATACACTGTCTTAGAATCAATGTATAAGGCAGTAGACGTTATGGTGAAAATGGCTACATTAAATGCTATCAATAATAAGTAGTGAAACAAATTTTGTATAGAATACGTTTACTTGGCAAAATAATTAAATTTAAAAAATGCTTTTATATCAAGCAAAGCTTGATTTACGAAAAACACAGATAATTATACACATCTACTATAGAAAACAAAAATTGCTCATACAATCATTGATTTAAATGGTTTTACGGGCTTTTTTTTCTTTAAAGTGCTAATTTTACATAGTTGTGAAACAACGAAAAAGTTATTAAAAAATCCTAGTGTTCCATTCTAGTCAAATGATTCATACGATTAATGAGACTAACTTATGCAATAGTAAGCAACTTTACCAAGAGCTTAAGCACATAAATATCAACTTCATAAGTTCATCTCAAAAAAATAGAGATGTTGCTAAATATAATAGTTCTAGATTTTTAATACAAGCCCTGATTTCAGTTTTGTTCTTTATTTTCATTGGTTGTTTACGACACTCATGGAGAACATTGAGGTAATTAAGGAATTTAAGTTTCTCGTTAACATTGGTTATAGTAAAAAGAAATTGCGCAGAATAGCCGCAACTGCTTCTTACGACTCTTTCTATCAACGATGATTATTAGCCTACTTAATGGGTTAGTTGCCTTTATTGGATTTAGATATATTTTTTAGCTGATGAAGTGATTGCTTTTTAGGCACTTACACCATGGCTGGTGTACAGATTATTAGTACTGGCCTAATATTCTTGCTTATTTATCTCTTTTCCTATCGCAAAAATAAAGTCTTATTAGACCTTTAATATGTTAATTATGACAAAAAAATATAAAAAGCCAACTTAAATATTGCATAAACTAATAATGTGCGTTATCATCGTGTGTTAGAAGTGTGATACAGTATAAAAAAGGATGGTGGAGTTGTGGAATTTAAAGATAATATCCCTATTTATCTTCAAATCAAACAGTATCTTTATCGGCAGATTATTACCGGTAAATTGCAACCAGGTAGTAAAATCCCTTCTGTACGTGAATTAGCTGTTTTACTAACAGTTAATGTCAATACAGTGCAACGTGCTCTGCAGCAAATGAACACTGAAGGAATTTTATTTACTAAAAGAGGCGAAGGTAATTTTGTGACCGAAGATACTAAACTGCTAGAAAAGACTAAACAGGAATTAATTGAAGAAGAGTTAGATAAATTTGTTGACAATATGGCAGCTTTAGGACTTACTAACAAAGAAATCACAATATCTTTAACACGATATTTAAATAGGGAGTAAAATCATGGAAAATCTTTTAGAAATTAAAGATTTAACTTACAAGAAGAATCATAAAACAATATTAGAAAACATTAACTTACAGTTACAGCCTGGCAAGATTGTGGCGCTTCTAGGTGAAAATGGTGCTGGTAAAACAACACTCATGCGAATTATTGCCAGCATGGCTAAAAATTATCAAGGAGAAGTTACCGTTGCCGGTAGAAGTAGTGAAGCCGAACGAAAAGAGCACTTGTCATTTACTGATGGTTTAACTGGTTTTAGTGGGTCAACCAAAATAAATGAGATAGTACATTTTTATGAAGTAATCTATCAAGATTTTGACAGCGAACAATTTGAACAGTTGCGTTCATTTATGAAACTCGATTTAGGTATGCGGTTATCGCAAATGTCGAAAGGAATGCGAGAAAAATTAATTATTGCTCTTACTTTTTCACGTAAAACTGATCTATATTTGCTAGATGAACCTTTTTCGGGAATCGATGCAATGGCTCGTAAAAAAATTATTAATTCAATTCTCCTTTGGAAAGAAGATCAGGCAACCATTTTAATTTCAGATCATTTTGTTAATGAAATTGAAACAACACTTGATGAAATTGTGATTATTAAAAATAAGACGATCTATACACATAAATCTGCGGATGATATAAGAGCAAAGAACATTAGTGTAGAGACATATTACGAGAGTCTTTATCAAGGGGAGGAAGAATAATGTCAATTTTTAACCGACTGTTTACCGAATTTTTTAAACAAAAAACTAAGGATTGCTTTTTATGGCTTCTCTTACAATTTATATGTTCGTTAGGCATTGCATTTTTTTCTGTAGGCCATGTTTTTGTTAATTCTACTCAAGCTGAAGATTTTTTTGCAGGTTTGTGCGCTATTTTTTTAATGCTGTCTTTTTTTGTTATACTTATTTTTTATGTTGTAACTTGTGTTAAAAATGAGCACATTAATAATAACCAAACTTGGCGGTTAGCACCGATTAAGGATAGTTTACTATACGCTGATAACACCTTAAGTTCTTTTATTGCGGTTGTTTATTTTTCTATTTTAGAATTTCTGGCAAACTTTCTATTATTTGGTGCAACATTTTTACTTAACAAACAATTTCATACTGATACGCTAAGAAACATAGCTGAATTTAAACGTTCGCTTCATAATGTAGATATTAATACTATCGCAGTTTTGTTAGAAGCAATATTATTAGCCATCTTAATTGCATTTCTTGGTTACTTTTTGATTAGCTTCTTTAATTTTTCCAGTAGCGCCTTGCTTGATTTTCTTCCTGGATCATCAAGTAAAAAGATAATGGAAGTAATTCGTTTCATAATTATAATGGTTCTTGCGTGGTTATTAAGCAAGGCTAACCAATTTATCAGACAGTTATTTATTAACTCAGGATTTTATGGTATCCAGAATGCTTTTCATAGTTTAATAATTGTGATTTTAACATTAGTTGTGATTGACCTGATATTTTTGGGCATCAATATCTTTTTAATGACTAGATACTTTGAAGCTAAAGAAAAGAAGTAAATATTTTAAAACAAAAGCCATCAAGAACAGTCTTGATGGCTTTTGTTATGTATATTAATGATTTTTAATTATTAGTAGCCAAATAATCGTAAATTTGGTTAATTTCTTCAGTAGTGCACGCACCAGTACCAGCTTTCATTGCATGAATCTTTTCAACTGATAAATGACTAGCAAAAGCCAAATCGGTATCAGTTACGTGATGCTTTACTTCATAATTAATAATTGCACCGGACAATTCTTCTAATTGCTGATTCATAATAAAATCTCCTCTACAATTTATTTTAACAAATTTTAAAAAGTAATGTTAAAATCCTTGAATTTTTGTAAACGGCCAATATCTGAACACAACCTTGCCAACCAAGGCATCACGTTTTACTGGACCAAAAATATGCGAATCTTTTGATATGTCACGATGATCACCCATTACATAGTATGAGCCTTTCGGTACCTTATAGGTAAAATTAGATGTGTAGGTCTGCCCAGCATCATTATCTGCTTTTTTAAAGCTATTATCTAAATATGGCTCCTTAAACAATTTACCATTAATATACATTTTATCATTTTTAGAAACTAATTTATCTCCAGGTAAACCAATAACACGTTTGATATATAAAGCCCCCGGAACATCGTTAGCGGCCTTAGGTGCTAACAAAACAACAACGTCATTTCTTTTGGGAGTAAAATGCCTTACCGAAATCAGCCGTTCGTTATCTTCAAAGGTGGGCTGCATTGACGGACCGGAAACACGGTCATTTGAAAGAACAAAATTAAATAGCAAATAAAAGATTCCAAGAATTATTGCCATCATAACGACAACATCTAGAATAAATTTACCCCAACTTTCTTCTTTTTCATCTTGCTTTTTAGTTACGTTTTTTGCCATAAAATATTCTCCTTTATCAAGTTCCTCTTTATTATAACTGAAATCCTCTCGTTTGAATGGTAAAATCATTATTAGGTATTAAAGATGACAGATTTTTTAACTAAAATTAACCAGCTAGACGCTGCAATTAATAGACAACAGGTTCATAAACAAACTTTAGAAGTAAGGCAAATAATTTCTTTTGTTAACCACAAAAATATTTTACCCAATGCGCCAAAGCCACTGGGCTTTTTACCAAACGAAGTTGAAGAAATTAGTCAGACACTTACTTTTAAACAAATTAACCAATTTAAAATTATTAATCAACTATTTAATAATTTACGTCAGTTTTTATCTGTTAAATACGGCATTTGGTCTTTGCCAAATTTAACAACCGCCGATTTAATCAAAGAAAACTTACAAATTAAGAATGGTTTAGAAATAATGGCTGGCAACGGATATTGGTCCAAAGCGTTAAGCCAAGTTGGAGTTAACATGATTGCAACAGATTCTTTTGAGTGGTCCAAAACTTCTGCCACTGGTAGGCAAACGTGTTATCCAATTTATAATTTCGATGCTTTGATGGCAATTAAAAAATTTACTAATGTAGAATTAATTATTTGTTCTTGGGCGCCTAATTTCACTGAAAGTGATTTATTGGCGGTTAAAACATGGGAAAGATATAATCCTAACAGTCACTTGCTTTTTATTGGCGAAAAAAATGGGGTAACTAATTCACCCGAATTTTGGCATAAAATGCACTTCAGTCAATCTTCAGAGTTGCATCAAATAAATCAATCTTTTAGCAGCTTCGACTTTATTAATGAACAGGTATTTGAGATCAAGCATGAAATTTAAAAAAGCAATTTTATTATTAATTATTTTTCTTTCTTTATTAGGTATTGGTAGCATACTTTCCAATATTCAATCACAAGAAGCAGATCAGCTGCTTGAAGCTTATGGATTAAGTAATAATACACGCTATTTTGAAATTAAAAACAAGCAAACAGTTGGTTCCTTTTTGATTTATCTACAAGAAAAATATCCTAAAAATAAAATCCAACTTCATTTGGCAAACAAAAATGAAACCAATCAAACATTAGTTTGGTCTAATTATAATGTTATTAATTTACCTACAGAGTATGGTCGTTATTTTTCAGTTGACGATTTTAAAAGCAGAGTCACTTTTGCTGTACTAGGGTTAAATTCTAAGGCAGCAACACTTAAAACTCAAGGCAATCAATATCTTAAGCTTAATAATAATTATTATTCAGTAATTGGAACCTTAAAACATTATCGGCAGATGAAGCAAACTGGTTATTATTTGACTACTGGTCCCGAGCAACCAACAGGGCAGTTCAAATTAAAGAATTACGTTATTATTATTGATAGTTCAAACAAAGTAATTCGTCATCTTGCATCTCATTATCATGTTAAGGTCAAAATACCTTCTTTTGTCAAAAAACATCAAATTCATCGGTTTTCAGTAATTAAAGAAATAATTTTTATGATCTTTTTTGGTTTTATTATTATGCTCTGTAATGTATTGCTGGCAATAATTGAATGGTCAACTGGTAAACAAACTCATTTGAGCGGGCATCTGCTAAATAATTTATTGTTCAACCGTGGAATTAGAATTATCTTAATGGAATTACTTTTAACATTTAGCGCATATTTCTTTCTTAATTGGCGTACATTTATATCCAAGCAACAACACTTGTTCTGGCTTCTATCTATATGTTGGCTGGTAGCTTTTATCAGTTATTGTTATACTTTGTTTTATCTTTGGCGAAAGGAAAAAATTAATGCTTAATCTTCCAACTGAATTTGTTGATAAATATCGGACTTTACTCGGAAAAACCAAAGCTAATAAACTATTTGATGCGTTAGACAATGATCCAAAAAAGGCTTATCGTATTAATTCGCTTAACAAACAGTATAAATTTAATAATCACCAAGCTTCTTCTGTTCCAGACATTCCACAAGCTTATTACGGTCAATTTAATAGTCAAAGTCCTGAATGGGTAAGTGGTATTATTTATTCACAAGACCCGGCAGCTATGTTTCCAGCATTAATTACAAATGCTAAGCCTGGTCAACGTATATTAGATCTTTGTGCAGCTCCAGGTGGAAAAAGCACGGCTTTAGGGGAACAACTTCGAGGAAAAGGTCTTCTGGTAGCAAATGAAATATCCACTTCTCGCGCTAAAATTTTACGAGAAAATATTGAACGTTGGGGGATTACTAATGCACTTGTCACAAATGAAAGTCCGCAAAAATTAGCTCCGCAATTTCCTGCTTTTTTTGATAAAATTATTGTTGATGCCCCATGTAGTGGTGAGGGGATGTTTCGTAAAAATAAAGACGCGATTACGTATTGGTCACAAGATTACATACAACTTTGTCAAAATCGTCAAAAAGAAATTTTAACAGAAGCGGTTAAAATGCTGGCGCCAGGTGGAGAATTGATTTATTCTACCTGTACCTTTGCACCAGAAGAAGATGAGCAAATTGTTTCGTGGTTAGTAGAACAGTATAATTTTAAAATATCACCAATTAATCTTAAAGAAGCCAATGTAGATCATGGTCAACCAGAGTGGGGAAACGGCAACTCTAGTTTGAGAAATACACTCCGTTTTTGGCCTTTTGACAATTTGGGAGAGGGACAATTCATTGCAAAACTCCAAAGTTCTATTCACGAAAATAGTATTAATAAGCATAAAAAAAAGCATTCCAATAGAGATGCTACGAACAGATTAACCCAAGAAGAAAAGCTTTGGATTTCTAAAGTGATGGAACCGTTTAAACTACCGACATCTTTAATTAATTGGTCCAAAACCAGCCGTGTTAGCAACGGACATGTCTTTATCCCCGCTATTGAAGATAAATTATCACTGAAAATTCTTAATAATGGGGTAGAATTGGGGATAATAAAGAAAAATCGGTTTGAACCTGGTCACCAGTTAGCTATGGTGCTTGGACAAATACAACAAGATTGTGTAATCAATCTCTCCGAAAATGATTATATAAAGTTTCTTCATGGCGAAGCTTTGCCTACTACTAGTGAATTACGGGGCTTTGTTTTAGTTAGTTATCGCGAGGAGATTTTTAGCTTTGGAAAAATAACTGGTAATGCAGTCTTAAAAAACTTTTATCCTAAGGGACTTCGCACTAAACAATAAGGAGGAAATTAAATTAATGATTAAATTAGTTGCAACTGACATGGATGGTACTTGGTTAACTGATGCCAAAACCTATGATGAAGAATTATTTTTGCGTGAATTTGCAATTATGCAACAACGCAATATTAAATTTGTAATTGCAAGTGGAAATCAGTTTGAAAATTTATATTCACGCTTTCCTAACGTAGCTGATCAACTTTATTTCGTTGCAGAAAATGGTGCACTAGTAGCAAAAGGACGGCAAGTATTACATGTTAACAGTTTGTCAGATTCCGATTGGCAAACTGTTTTGGAAATAATTAACAAGTATAACGAGCGAGTTACAGTTTCTGGACTGGCCAGTGCTTATGTTTTAACTCAGGAGGGGAAAGCATATAGCAATGAACTAAGAAAATATTATGAAAAATTAACTCTGGTTAATAGTTTTGAAAATTTAGACGACCAAATTTTCAAAGCGACATTTGATGTCCCCAAAAATAAAATGCCTCAATTACTTGAGCAATTAGTGCAGAATTACCCACAACTTGATTTTGTCTCTGGGTCTTCAACCTCAATTGACATGTCGACCAAGGGAATGAATAAAGCACAGGGTCTAAAGTATCTTAGTACCAAATTTAACATAAATCCTCGTGAAATGGTGGCTTTTGGCGATAGTGGTAACGATGTAGGAATGCTGAAATATGTCGGTCGTAGTTTTGCCACTGCAACAGCCTTACCAATTGCCAAGAAAGCTGCCGGTCGCATTATTGGATCAAGCAATGATAGTGCTGTACAAAAAGAAATTTGGAATTTATTAAATGATTAAGTAATAAAAAACTTGTAACTCAATCCAGTAGAGGATTAACTTACAAGTTTTTTATTATTATAATTGTTGCAACCAATTTTGTAATTGCAAATCATAATATTTAGGAATTGAAGAAACAGTCTGTAAATCAGTTTGCCCGTATATAGCTAGCAATCCCGCTAATTCTTTTTGCCAATTCAAAATCATCTGTAACAAAATATCTGCATCATTTTTAATTAAAACCTGCAAAAATGTATTGGCAATTCCAACGTATTTTCCGCCTAAACACAAAGCTTTTAAAACATCAAGAGGATTGCGTATACCACCTGAAACGATAAAGTCAACTTTTTCTTTTTTAGCCATTATAGCTGAAATGACCGTTGGTAATCCAACAGTTTCTAAATAGGAAAGGTCACTTTGATTGCGCGCGTTTTCAATTTGAGCAAAGTTAGTGCCTCCGCTACCAGCTATGTCAAACAAGGAAAAACCTTCATTTTTCAATAAATGAATGGTAGCACGATCTAGCCCAAAGCCAACTTCTTTTATTACCAACGGAACCGTAATTTGCTGGCGCAACTTTCTTAAATTATCCAACCAATAAAACTTTCGTTCACCTTCAGGCATTGCAATTTCTTGAACAGCATTCAGATGTATTTGTAAGGCATCAGCTTTTAATTCTGAAACAATTTTTTGAGCATCGTTTGCAGAAGTTGCTGCGTTAACATTAGCAATTATAACGCCTTCGGGATTTTCTTCACGAGCAACAATAAAGCTATCAAGTTGATTATGCTCTTTGACAAGAATACTTGCAGAACCTAATGCAAGGGCAATTTGAGTTTTCGAAGCAATTTTACCTAAGGATTGGTTAATGGCGTAAGCCTTTTGTGAACCTCCAGTCATAGCATTAATAAAAAAAGGTGCTGCTAAATTTTTACCAAACATTTTAGTTCTAAGAATTGTTTTAGAAACACTAGCTTCTGGGAGAGCTGGCCGTATTATGTGCATCTCATCAAAACTGTTTATTTTTTTCTGAGAGTAAAATTTTTCTGCTAATTTAAGATGTTCATCTTTACGCTTAGATCTGATTGACATATCTTACCTCATTATTATTGGATTTTCATTTAAATAAAATTAACTTGATGAACGCGAAAATCTAATGGCATAATACCATTTTGCTGCCATTTTGTTTTTAATCCCGTAAAATCTGTCTTAGAATCAGTGATCACAATCCCACAATCTCCGTTTCCGGCTCCAGATGTTTTAGCAGCTCCACCGAATGATTCAGCAATATTGATTAACTTAGATAAGCGCGGAATTTCAATAGCAATTTGGTTAATTTTTGCAAAATGTTGTAATAATTTGCGATTTTCCCTAATTTTATGTTGAATTAACTGAATGTCGTTTTGTTCAAATCCTGCAATCATTTCTAAGACACATTTTCGTGAAGATTTTAAAAAGCACTTGTATTCTCCATTTAAAGCTGCTTTATTGGCATTGGTTTCGTCAACAAGTAGAGAAGTTGATGCCGGCTTATGGCTCCAACCAATTAATAATTGCATGCCTTGAGGAGGAGTCAACAACTGGATCTTCAATCCCGGCCATGCTTCATTTAAAATTGTCGTTAATGATTTATGAATTAGTTCTTTTTTTAACCAATTCTTATTAAAAGTTTGATAAGCAATCCATCCCCCATAGACGCTAGCGGCAATATCTCCAGCAGAACCATTGCCTTGGACAGAATAATGCGAAATTGCCGAAAGTTTATATACTAGTTCATTACTAAAAGGGACATCATAAAAACGCAAAATTGCTTTCACTGTTGCAACAGTAACTGCTGCACTTGACCCAAGTCCATATTTTTTACCATCAGCAGAATCAAGATCTGAATTAATGTGTAAATCATATACCTTCATTTTTATACCTTGCTCGATACAAAATCGCTCAGTATAAGAAATTGCGGATAAAATATATTCAAATGGATTATCACGGTTATCAATAACCATTCGTGCACCATGTCTAACCCAGTGAATTGAACTTTGAGAATACTGTTTCGAATGAATTAAACCGGTTGTTGAATTTGATTCCATAATTGAAACACGGATAAATTGATTTATAGCTACTAAAATTGCGGGACAATCCTGTTCTAGAACTGCATATTCACCAGCAATATATAACTTTCCGGGAGCTTGCTCTGTTATCAAGGGAATTTAATCTCCTAACTAATTAACTCATCTAAAATTAGAAATTAGTCCAAATATGAAAGGCCCGGACCAAAACCTGCATTTATTATCTTAACATTGTCAAATTCCGATACAAACCGATTAATAATATCTTTTACATTTTTTAACTGACTCAAAATTTTTATGTTAGGTCCTGCATCAATTGTGTAATAACATTCAATTCCTTTACTTCGTAAATCATGGACAACATCTATTGCCTTAATTGTTTCTGGCTCTAAATAGGAAAAACCTGGTTGTGCAGTAAAATTAATGGCATGCATTTCACTAGCATTTAACTCTGCTATTTGACCCAAAGTGGAGAAATCTTCCTCTTTAATTGCATTTATCATAGCGGCTAATTCCTGATCATTACGCTTTAGCCATGGTTGAAAGAATGGGGAAGACTGAGCATGTTTCATTCCAGCAGTTGAAGTTATTTTTTTGGGATGAGGATCTAATTCTATTACTAGTAGTTGCAAATCTATCTGTGGCACTTCATCTAAAGGATATGCATATGAAGAATTATCATCAGTCCCTTTTTTCCAGATTGCAAACCCCCCATAAACAGATCTGCTAGCAGAACCTGATCCATATCTTGCTAAACGCGATAATTCTTGTCGATCAAGTTGAAGATCATAGTAGGCAGCAAATGCGCCAGCTAAAGCCGCAAAAGCAGAACTAGAAGATGCTAATCCTGCCGCCGTTGGGACATGATTATAAGATTCTACTAACAAATTACCGGTAACATTAAACTTGTTTTGCAAAAATTTCAAATAAGAAAACACTCGTCGGTAGCTTTGACCTGTTTGCATAATACCGTTAAGTCGAAAACAATTGCTAGTGCTTGCACAAATTCGTGTATCCGTATAAAACTGATTCAAAGTCATTGATAAACTAGACATTAGTGGTAGACGCTTATGCTCATCAGCTTTTCCCCAATACTTTATGAGCGCAATGTTTGTATGTGCTCGAACAGTTTTATTCATTAAATCTCCTCAATCCAACTATTTTCAACTAATTTATTTGCCTTTTGAGCAATTTTTTCAGCTGTCTGATGATCAGAACACAGGACAATTACAATTCCTCCTAATCCACTACCAGAGAGTTTGCAACCAAGAGCGTTATTAGACAAAGCAAGATCTTGTAGTTGGTCTATTTTGGCTGTAGATAAATTAAAAGAATGCAGTAACGACTGTGCCTGATTAAAAATTTGACCTATTGTTATTTTATCATGATTAAGCCAAGCATCTTTTGTTTCATCAGCAAGCTTTCCCAATCTTTTCAAATTAGTTTCTGCTTGTCTAGAACGCTGTATTAACTCATGTACCTGGTTAACTGCTTGTTTTGTATTACCCAATTCACCTGTATCCATGATTAGCAGTGACGCATGTAACCTAGACTTTATTTCTTGTGGACCTTCTTGAGAATTAAAGAAAATCGGATAACTAGACTTTACAGTTGCAGCATCTAAACCAGATGCTTTACCATGATTAATCATTTCTGCATGATTAGTTATTGCCATAATATCATCATCAGAAAGGTTCAAATTAAAGTATGCATCTAACACCTTGGTTGTTGCTAAAGCCACAGTTGCACTTGAACCTAACCCACGTTCTGGTGGGATTTCTCCTGTATAAGTAATTTTAATTTGTTCAGTGCTTGCAGCTTTTGCTTGCATTGTTTTAAGTACATATTTAAGACCATTATATGAAGAAGGAGCCATAAAAAAAGGACCCTGATAGTGTGTAGTATTCATCAACAGTTCCGAGCTAGGCTCAACTGTGACTTTGATATGCAGAGCCATAATCGGTATTGATAACGCATTATAGCCATAAACTACCGAATGCTCACCAATTAGAATTACTTTTCCATGTGCGAGATAACTACATTTCATTTTATTTAAGTTCCTTTAATGTTTGTGAAAAAATTTATGCTCCTATGCTAAAATAATAGCAAAGGAGAAGAGAACAAATGATCAAAATTTTAGTCGGTAGGCAAACAGATTTTTTACAAGAAGAAATCTTGCAACAGGCAGTAGAGAACTACCAGCACTTTCCAGAGCATGAAACTTTTATCATTGTCCCTAACCATATTAAGTTTACCACAGAAGTTCGGGCAATAAATAAACTGGCAGTTTCACAAAATCAAGTAGAACAATCGGTTGAAAAGTTGCGTGTTTTATCATTTTCTCGTTTAGCTTGGTTCTTCTTAAAAAATGAAGAAAAGGGACTACCCGTTCAACTTGATGATGCTGCCGCAGCCATGCTATTAGCTAAAATAATCGAGCAAAATCGTGCTCATTTGCATCTTTTCCAAAAAGCCAATATTAATCCCGGATTAATTAAGCAGTTATATGATACTATTTTGCAAGTCCGTTCTGGAAACCTTGACTTAGATGACATTGATGAGAATCAATTAAATCTTGAAACAAAGGAAAAAATTTCTGATTTAAAGATTATCTATCATGCTTTTATTGAGGGAATTAGCGAGAAGTTTTCAACTGCTAATGAAATTCAACTTCAGTTAAATGAATATTTGGCAAGCAACTCAGACTTATCAAAGACTGACTTTTATTTTAGTGATTTTTCACATTTTTCATTACAAGAATGTATTACAATTAAATTATTAATGCAAAAGGCTCACAGTGTAACGCTTGCCTTTAAAACAAAAAATGGTACTATTATCCCCAATTGTGTTCCCGGAGAATATGATTATGTTATTCAAAAAACAATCAATCAATTAGTTGGGTATTTAAAACAGCAATGTCTTAAATATACTATTGAACAAACGCCTGTTGCAATTAATCCTACCAGTCGTGAAATGCTAAACGAATTTTGGACAGGAGTAGTAGATAACATTGGGGATCTTAAATCTCTTCAATTGATTAAAGCCGATAATCGCTATGCCGAAGCATATTTTGTGGCGCGCACCATTTATCAGCAAGTAGCTTTAAATAAATACCGTTACCGAGATTTTTTGGTTTTAGCACCAAATTTACACGAATATGAAACTTACTTAATTCCAATCTTGCGCCAAAATAATATTCCCTTTTTTGATGACTTGCAACAAGAAATGAAATTTCACCCGCTAGTCGTTTTAATTGAAAATATAGCTCAACTTTTTAATCGTCCACTATCAACAACTAACATGTTGGCAATCATGAAAACAAGACTTATAGTTCCTGAGTGGTA
The DNA here is from genome assembly GCF_057063645.1 of Lactobacillus sp. X-49. Lineage (NCBI taxonomy): Bacteria > Bacillati > Bacillota > Bacilli > Lactobacillales > Lactobacillaceae > Lactobacillus > Lactobacillus sp. X-49. Next base: position 223,166 of record NZ_JBXSQM010000001.1, on the reverse strand, counting down.
TCAAGAAGACGCTAATTATCTACACGATGTAGACGAACTTGAAAATTTCGTTCTTGCTCATGGAATCAACCACAATTTATGGCAGCGTAATTTTACTGATTATGTTGCTGCTAGTGTTATTCGATTAGATCAAGTTCCAGATGAAGTAGCAAAGATAAATAAATTAAAGGATTTCTTTGTTAAAGAAATCTCTATTCTATTAGCTAGATTGCAAAAGGAAAAAGACACCCGTAAGGCGATTACCGTTTTTTTTGATTTTTTAACAAGAAATGGTGTTACAAAAGTTTTAGAAAATTGGCGAGCAACCGCTCAAGAAAGTGGTGATTTACAGCAAGCAAGGCAATCGGAACAAGTTTGGGACTTATTGAATACATTGCTCCAAGATTATTTACTGATTAATCCAGATGAATTTTCTGTAACTAGCTTTTTTAATGTCTTGGTAAATGGGTTTAAAGAGGCAAATTTTGCGCAAATTCCATCAACAATGGATGCTGTTAACCTTTCAGAAACAGGAATTGTCCAAGTTAGCGGTTATAAGCAGGTCTTTATTTTAGGTGCTACCAATAATAATTTGCCCAAGATCAATAAAACCCCTGGATTTTTAAGCAGTGAAAACTTAGAAAATATGAGTCAAACTTTTGGTGAAGATTCTTATCTAGAAGATCAACAAAAGTTAAGTAATTTAGACCAAAATTATCAATTCGGTCTCTGTTTGTCTTTAGCACAGGATCGAGTTTATTTATCATATCCTGTAACAAATACCGAGAACGAATCCATTGAGCCATCAATTTATTATCAGCGATTCAAACATGCCGGTATTTCTGAATTTTCACAACATAATTTACCAGCAAGCCAGCAAGAGATATTATCCTTTATAACTAATCCTAAGGCGAGCCTAGGTTATTTAACTTATCTTAAACAAACTCAATCTGAATTTGACGTCGATTATTTATTAAAGCTAACTCAGAAGAGATTACCTAATCAAACAAAATTGGTTCTTGAATCATGTCAATTTATTAATAAACCTGTCAATTTGGAACCCGAACTTGCTCAAAAGTTATATGGTGAAAATCTTAGCTCATCAGTTTCACAGTTAGAAACTTATTTTGAAAACTCTTATGAGTTTTTCTTACGGTATGGCCTGCGTTTGCATAAACGATTTGAAAATGAATTAGACGTCATTCAAGCTGGTAACTATTGTCATGAAACACTTGATCGACTAGTTAAGGAACTAAATAAGCATTCACTTGATTTAGCTGAAGTTGATGATGACGCTCTTAGTCAATTACTTGAATTGGTACATAATAAAATGAAGGATGAGGCCAAATATCAGCAATTATTCAATGATCCCTTTAATCAATTCTTATTTGATTGTCTTGATCAAACTACCACAAAAGTGGTCAACTACTGGCATCGTGCAGTCCAAAAGACCCCATTAAGGGCAAAATATTCGGAACTTAGTTTTGGATCAGGCGAGCCTGTCGCGGGTCTTAACTTGAAAATTCCTAATTTAAATGGTCAGCATTATGTCAATCTTCGTGGAAAAATTGACCGAGTGGATCTTGCAACAATTCCAGAAAAAAATGAAATATTAGCTCAAATAATTGATTATAAATCTTCTTCGAAAAGTTTTAATATGGGGTACTTTTATGAGGGAATTTCATTACAAATGATCTCTTATTTGGATGTCCTAGCGCACAATCAGCAGTTTTTTGCTGGTAAACAACCCTTGGCGCTTTTAGGTGCATTTTATGAAACATTTACTCGCCAGCTTGATAGATTAAATGGTAAAAATAGTTTTAAATCTGATTTGCAGCCAAAACAAGCTAGCTTTTATGGCAAAAAGAAGTTGAAATATAGTGGTTTGATTAACCTCGATCAAATGTCTTTATTTGTAGCAGACCCAGAACTTAGTATTCCTAGTACAGCTTCTAAATTGTATGATAATGCTAAAACTAAGGCGGATGGAACTCTATCTTCAAGAAATGATTCTCCAGTTTTTACTGAAGATGAACTTGAACAATTACTAAAATATGATGAGGAATTAATCAAAGAGGCTTCAAGCCAAATTTTATCTGGTCAAGTTAAACTTAACCCATATCGCTACGGGAAATCTGTTAATGCTCTAACTTATTCAGATTATCGTGACATCTTCTTCTTTGATGCTATGCTCAAAGAAAATAAATATCACCAAATTGATAATTTAACAAGACAAGAACTAATCACTAAAATTCAAAAAAAGTTAAGCATAGGAGACAAGGAGAAAAATGACTAATTTTACTAAACAGCAGCAAGAAGCTATTGATACTCAAGGCAAAGATATCCTTGTTTCTGCCTCGGCTGGTAGTGGTAAAACAACCGTTTTAGTGCAACGTTTGATGAAAGAAATTCTATCTGGTACTAGTGTAGATCAACTGTTAGTTGTTACCTTTACTAAAGCTGCTGCTCAGGAAATGAAGACTCGAATTAAGGCTGTTTTACAAAAAAGCAGTGAAGAAGATAACGCCAATCAAAATTATCTACGTAAGCAGCTTAATCTAGTTGATACTGCAAACATTTCTACTATTGACGCTTTTTGTTTGGATGTCATTCATCGATTTTATTATATAATTGATATTGATCCTAGTTTTAGTATCTTAACTGATGAAACTCAAGCAGAATTAATGCGAGAGCATGCTTTACACGATATTGAAGATAAGATGTTGTTAGAAAAAGATGCGGAGTTTCTTGCTTTTTATAATAATTTTGCAGGTGATCGGGATGCTGAAACAGCTCGAAATTTATTATTAGATCTATACGACTATGCAATGGCTAAACCTGATTATCAATCTTGGCTGAAACAACTAAATAATAAATATCAAATTGGTGAAAAAGTTGTTACTTCTGATTTATGGCAGCAGCAAATTAAGCCTTATCTTTTAAGTGCTTTTTCTCCTTTAGTGCAAAAACTTAACCAATTATCAGTGACAGATTTCAGTGAGACAAAATATATTAAATTCGGAAAAAACTTCACTTCATTTGCTAAACGTATAGCAAATTATTATAATGCTCTCAAAAATGATCAAAATTATGATCAGCAACGTGAACTTTTACAAAGTTGTGTGTTTGAAGGAAGAGTTCCTAGCAATAAAAAATTACAAGAAGTTGATTTAGAAGAACTTGGCGAAGTAAAAAAAGAAGCGGCTAATTTAGTATTTGATACTTTTACTTCATTTTATGCAACTGATGAAGCAAATCAACTTGATATAATGCAGCAAGGCAACCACATCATGACAGCAATCACTAAAGCGGAATTAGCCTTGATTAATCGCTTCAATCAGTTAAAACGAGAAGAAAATTTGATTGATTACAGTGATATGGAACAATTAGCTTATCAAATTCTTAGTCAAGATACATCCAGCTCTCAAATGGCACGTGAATTTTATCAAAATAAATTTAAGGAAATTTTGGTTGACGAGTATCAGGATATCAATGTCTTGCAGGAAAAAATTCTGCAATTAATAAAGAAAAAAAATCAGAATTATTTATTCATGGTAGGGGATGTCAAGCAATCAATTTATGGTTTTCGTCAGGCAGAACCTAGTCTATTTCTACATAAATACCATGCTGCCGCTCAAGAAAGCAATCATGATCAAAAAAGAATTTTGCTTTCTGATAATTTTCGTTCTACTGATCCTGTAGTTAAACTTGTTAATCATATTTTTAACAATATATTAACGCCTGATTTTGGTGGTATTGATTATGCTCAAGAAGGACAGTTGAAATTTGGTGCAAAATACTATCCTAAACTATTACCACAGGCAGCCGAATTTATTTATCCCCAAAAAAATGATAAAAACAGTGAAGATGAAAAAAGCTCAGCAGCAGGAACTGATACAATTGAAATTAAATTGGTAATTGAAAGAATCAAGCAATTTAGGAAGGAAAATTTACAAGTTTTTGATACTCATAGTGGAGAAAAACGACCTTTTAAATATAGCGATATTGTAATACTAACTAGGAGCCGCAGCGATAATTTGACAATTATGCAGGAGTTTTCCAAACAAAATTTGCCACTTTTAGTCACGGATGCCAAAAATTATTTTCAAACACTTGAACTGACAGTTATTATGAATTATTTGCGCATCATTGATAATCCAGATCAAGATATTCCGTTAGTAGCTGTTTTACGTTCACCACTATTTAATTTCAAAGAACCTGATTTAGCTAAGATTAGAGTTCATAGTAAAAAAACTGGTTTCTATGATGCATTGATCGCATATGTTTCAGTAAATGACAAATTAGGTAAACAAGTTAAAAATTTCTTAAACCAGTTAGATGAATTGAGATTGTTTGCTGTTAATCACCGAATTTCTGAGTTGATTTGGAGTATTTATGAAAAAACTAACTTATTAGAAATTATGACGGCGTTAAAGAATGGGAAACAGCGTAGAATAAACTTAGAATCACTATATGAACGAGCAACTTCTTATGAGAGTGCAGGATTCAAGGGACTCTATCAATTTATTAACTTCATTGAAAGAATGAGACGTAATCAAAAAGATCTAGCACAGCCGTTAGTTGCCAGAGAAGCAGATGATGCTGTCAGATTAATGACTGTTCATAGTTCAAAAGGACTTGAATTTCCAATTGTTTTTTATATTGGTATGCAACATAAATTTCAAAAGCGTGATTTAAGTGGAAATTATATTATTACTTCGAACAATGTGGGGCTAACAATTCGGCAACCGAAATATCGGATTGATTCGCTTGTTAAATCGATTGATAATGTCTTAAAACAGCGACAGTTATTGGAAGAAGAGGCTAGAATTTTATATGTTGGAATGACTAGGGCAAAACAAAAACTGATTTTAGTATCTAATTTTTTTAATTCATCTAACTACGAAAATGAGTTGAGTCAAACTTCTTTATATAATAAGTTACATGCACAAACGCCATTTGACTTAATTGCTAATGTCTTAAAGCTTGAACAACATTCAGAGCAAAAAATATGTGAAATTAGTTCAGCCCTTGACAATGATGAAAAACTAATAATTTCATATTATTGTGGTAATTTTAATGATACTGAATCGATCGTAAGTCATGAAACAACTTCTAAAAAATTTAATAATTTAGAGTTACTTAATAAAACAACCCAGCAGTTGTATGATTTTAATTATCCCTTTAAAGATGCTAGTCAAACAACAGCCTATCAATCGGTTTCTGAAATTAAAAAGGCATTTAATGATCCTTTAGATGAAGAATTAGAAAATGCCCAACTATTATCATCAGCTAATCGGTATCTGGAACCAATTGATACTAAGCCCAATTTTTTGTTTCAAACCAAATTTACGGGTAGTGAAATTGGTACTGCCATGCACCTTATTTTACAGTATTACGATTATGAAGGTAAGGGAGACATTGAACAACTCAATATGGAAATTCAGAACCTTATTAAACAAAATAAGTTACAAGCTGAAATTGTTCCCAGTTTGCATAAAGAACAAATTGATTGGTTTGTCCATAGTGGCTTTGCACAACAGTTTTGGCAAAAGCCAAAACAATTAAAACGAGAAGTTGATTTTTCTAGTTTGTTAGCAGCCAGAACCCTATTTCCAGATTTTAGTGATCCAAATGCTAAAATCTTAATTCATGGAACAATTGATGGCTATTTTATAGGAAATGACGGTATAATACTGTTTGATTATAAGACCGACCATATTGATATTAAGCATTGGGACAAGTCAATTGCCAATATTAAGAAGAAATATACAGGTCAATTGCGTTTGTATGAACAAGCCCTAAATTCCTTTTCTCAAGAAAAAGTGAGCCATAAATACTTAGTCTTACTCGATGTTAAGATAATTGTTGAAATTGACTAAAGGATAGGAGATAATACATGGCTTCATTTTTAAATAAAACCTTTGCGGTAGTTGATTTAGAAACAACTGGTACCCAACATGAAGATAATAATCATATTATTCAGTTTGGTTGCGCGATTATTAAAAATTTGAAAGTAGTTAAAACCTATTCATTCATGATTAATCCTCATTGTGATATTCCACTTGCTGTTCAAAATTTAACACATATACATAATGAAGATGTCAAAAAAGAAAAGGATTTTACCTATTATGCCCCTAAAATTATTAAAATTTTAAAGGGAACAATCTTCGTTGCTCATAACGTTAATTTCGATTTGCCTTTTTTAAATTATGAACTTGTGCAGCATGGGTTCGAAGCATTAACTAACAAAGCTATCGACACAGTTGAACTAGCGAAGATTGCATTTCCAACGCTTCCATCTTATAAATTAAGCGATCTAACTACCCAACTTGAAATAAAACACATAAATCCACATAAAGCTGATTCTGATGCTTATAGTACAGCTATTTTATTAATTAGAATCATTCATAAACTTGAAACTTTGCCTCAAGCAACTCTAAACACTCTTAGTTCATTAGCTCATGGTCTAATTCGTGAAACCTCATGGATTTTTAGTACAATTGCTGATGACTCAAGAAAAAACAAACGTCCTTTGGATAAGCAATATCAACAGGTGCGCAATATTATTTTGCAAAAGCAAACAATACTTGAAACAAACCGACCCCAAACATCTAATGAAACTTTTCCTTTAAGTAATAAGACTAAACGAGAAATGTTTAAAGGAAAAATTTTTTATCGGGCATCGCAAGTAAAGTTGATCAATAGACTTAACAAATTTATCCAAAACCCTCATGAACGAGCTTTACTTGTTGAAGCACCAAATGGTACAGGAAAAACATTTTCATATTTATTTGCATACGCTTACCGACTTTATTCAAATCGAAAATTAATCGTTGCCACACCAACAAAAATTTTACAAAATCAAATTATTAGTCAAGAAATTCCACAATTATTAAATGTTACTAAGCTAGATTTAAAGGCCGAAGTAGTTAAATCAAGTAGTCATTATCTTGATTTAGACGGATTTTATCAAAGCTTGTATCAAAATACACCTAATAAGTTAACATTAGTTATGCAAATGCGCATTCTTGTTTGGTTGACTGAAACGAAAACTGGTGACTTAGACGAATTGCAATTAACCAGCTACCAAGCACCTTTGTTTACACAAATAACTCATCCAGGGGATGCACGTGTTGGTAGTAATTTTGCTGATGTTGATTTTTGGAATTTAGCTCGTCATCGCCAAGAAGAAGCTGATATTTTGATTACTAACCATGCTTATTTAGCTAATCATTATAACGATTCTATTTGGGGGCAAAATCCATATTTGGTTATTGATGAGGCACATCGTTTTGTAGACAATGTTGTCAGTTCACGCAATGATTCATTTCAATTCGAATCATTGTGGGGAGAACTAAATCATTTACGTAATTTGTTATATTATGCTGACGATAGTGTTTTTAATCAGTATGGAAATGATGTACAGTTTAATTTCATACTAGAAAAATTGAATCCACAAATTTTAGAGCTTATTGAAATTATTAATCAGTTACAACGACTATTAACTGCAAAAAGTGAAAAAGCAGTCAATAAAAATATTCTTGCTAATGGAAACCTATTATTAAGTTTTCAAGTTCAAGATTTGTTCATGCAAAACAATAAGTTCAAAACAAAATTAGCTGAATTTCAACGTAAATTAGAAAGTATTCGTCAACAAACCAATCAAGTACTGTTTAAGCTTTATAGTGAAACTGATAATTCAGGAACAGAAAAAGATGCCCTATTAAGTGAATTAAATACCCAGATTGACCTATTGGATAACTATATTTCTCAAAGTTATCAATTATCAGATTTGTTACATAAAGAGAATATTTTACAGCAAGAAGGATTCATTGTAACTTTAACAAATCCCCAAGATCCTCTAAGCGCAAATTTGAGTTGGATTATGCTCGATGCTTCCAATGAATTAAAACAGATTTATAATCGTTTTTCACATATTTGTTTTGTAAGTGCAACTTTGACAAGTGAAAATAATTTTGACTTTTCAGTTAAGCGGTTGGCCTTAAGTGATTTAAGAATTCAAAAATATATTGGCCGTAGTACCTTTGATTTGAAAAAACATCTTGAAGTACTTGCCGTTACAGATATGCCAGAACTAACTAATCCCTTTTACGAAAAGACATTATCCCAAATACTAGAGAATGATTTAAGTAAAAAACAACATGTTTTGGTTTTAATGACAAATCTTGATAAAATCAGTGAAATATACAGTACTATTCTAAATTCACCAAGTTTACGTGATTTTGAAATTTTAGCTCAGGGAATTACTGGCTCAAATAATCGAATCATTAAACGGTTTACAATTGCTCAAAAAGCAATTATCTTAGGTGCAGATAGTTTCTGGGAGGGAATTGACTTTCATGAATGTAGTATTGATTTAGTTATAGTAGCTAAATTACCATTCGAATCTCCTGATCAGCCTAATGTCAAACTGCGACAGAAACTTTTGTATCAACAAGGTATTAACGTTTTTCAAAATGATACGATGCCACGTGCAATTATTCGTTTCAGACAGGGGATGGGACGTCTTATCAGAAATGAAAAAGATAACGGACAGTTTTTGATTCTCGATTCACGAATTTGGCAGAAAGATTATGGCAAAGATTTTTTAAAGACTATACCGGTAAACACTCAAAAAATCCGTTTATCAGAACTACAAAGTAAGTTGGACAACTATGATAAAAGATGACACAAGGCAAACAATTAAATTTATTGAATTATTAATCATTATCCTATTATTAGGATATTTTTCGATAATTGCAATTTTTTATAAGGCAGGAAATTCTGAACGGAGCGAAATGCATGAATTAAATAAAATTGCTTTGCAAAAAACACCAATTACTCACATTGAAAAAAGCTATCATATGAATCGAGGCGTTAATAGTTATGCTCTAGAAGGGGTTACTAAAAGTCGCAAGAGGTATTATTTTATTTACCTTCCAGGCAGGAAAAAGGGATATTTATTGCCTACAAGCAAGGGAATTAATGAAGCCGCAATTAGAAGCAAATTTACAAGTAATGAGTCGCAGGAACAAGTTTTAAAAGTTAACTTAGGATGGTATCATAAACATGCTGTATGGGAAATAACTTCAAAAAACAAAGTAGGAGATTATAATTATTACTTGTATGATTTTAAAAATGGAAATTTAATAGGTTAAGTCGCTAATTTTACAAATCTTTGGTATTATTAAGTTGATATGATACGGAAAGTGGAACAATATTTATGACAAAATTAATTTCAATTAGAGATTGTGCCAAGCATGTTGATGAAGAAGTCAAAATGCATGTTTGGCTGACAGATAAGCGGTCAAGCGGTAAAATTGTATTTTTACAATTACGTGATGGAACTGCATTTTTTCAAGGAGTTATACGAAAGAATGATGTTACTGCTGAAGTTTTTGAGATAGCTAAGTCTTTGCATCAAGAGGCAAGCTTTTATATTACTGGAACGGTATGCCAAGATGAACGCTCACATTTTGGTTATGAAATTCAAATATCTGATTTAGAGGTAGTTACGAATAACGAAGGTTACCCTATCGGAAACAAAGAACACGGGATAGACTTTTTACTAGATCACCGTCATCTTTGGTTGAGAAGTAGGCGTCCATTTGCCATTATGCGCATTAGAAACATAATTTACAAAGCAACAGTTGATTTCTTTGAGCAAGAAGGATTTATTAAATTTGATGCACCAATCTTTATGCACTCAGCTCCTGAAGGAACTACTGAATTATTCCACACTGAATATTTTGGTGGAGACGCATATTTATCACAATCTGGGCAATTATATGGTGAAGTAGGAGCTTCTGCATTTAGTAAAATTTTTACTTTTGGACCAACTTTTAGAGCCGAAGAATCTAAAACGCGTAGGCATTTAACTGAATTTTGGATGATGGAACCAGAAATGGCTTGGATGAATCAAGAAGAGTCACTTGATATTCAAGAACATTTTTTATCTTACGTTGTTAAGCAGGTATTAGAGAATTGTCAATATGAACTAGAATTACTAGATCGTGATCCACAAAAATTGGAGCCAGCAGCACAAGGAAACTATATCCGCTTGTCATATGATGATGCTGTTAAGATGCTTCAAGAAGATGGTCGTGATTTTAAATGGGGAGACGATTTTGGCGCACCAGACGAAGCTTTTATTTCCGAAAAATTTGATCGTCCATTTTTTATAGTTAATTATCCAACAGCAATTAAACCATTTTATATGAAAAAAAATCCTCAAAATCCTAAAGAATATCTATGTGCTGATGTTTTGGCCCCTGAAGGATATGGAGAAATCATGGGGGGGTCTGAACGTGAAAGCGACTATGATATTTTAAGACAACAGATTAAGGAAGCTGGCTTAAATGAAAAAGATTATAGTTGGTATTTAGACTTACGTAAATATGGTAGCGTACCTCATTCTGGTTTTGGGATGGGATTTGAACGGGTAATTGCTTGGATTTGCAAATTAGATCACGTTCGTGAAGCTATTCCATTTCCAAGAATGATTAACCGAATTGAACCGTAGGTTTGCTTTAGTAAAAATTATAGTAATAAAAAGTTGAACTAAGATTATCTTTAGTTCAACTTTTTTAAAAGGGAGAATCGTTTTGCAATATAATCAATATCGCACCGTTGGCTTTACAACTTTAACCAATGGATTACTTGCATATTATTCGCAGTTAAATATTAGCGATGCTGAAATGATTTTAATTATTCAGTTGGAAATGTTTAACCAACAAGGTGAAAAATTTCCATCTAATGAGCAAATTGCTGCCAATACTAATTTTTCAACAACAGATGTTGCTAATTTAATCCAAGCGTTGATCAATAATGAATGCTTAGCAATTGAGCAAATTACAGATGAACAGGGACGAATTGGGAATCAGTACAGTTTAAATTCACTTTATTCAAAATTGGACAAGATTTTAGCAAATGAATTATCTAATTCTACTAAAACTGATAAACCTACTATCAATAATCTTGATAACAGTCCTTTGAATCAATTAATGCGTCAATTTGAAATTGAATTTGGACGATATTTAAGTCCAATTGAACGAGAAGAAATTGCTGCATGGCTTAATGTTGATCACTATGATCCTGAAATAATAAAGATGGCTCTTAGAGAAGCCGTTTTATCGCAAGCGTATAGTCTTAAATATGTAGATCGGATTTTACTTAATTGGCAACGTCACAATTTAAAAACTAGTAGTGAAGTTCAGAAATTTCTTCAAAGGAATCGCTAATGTCAACTGAGAAATTATTAAATACTAAAGAAGCATTAAAAGTGCTTAATATAATTAATGCAATGTATCCTGATGCTAAAAGTGAATTGGTCTGGGATAATAAGTTTCATTTGTTATGCGCTGTTTTAATGAGTGCGCAAACAACTGACAAAATGGTTAATCGAATCATGCCTAAGTTTATAATGGATTATCCAACGCCAACTGATCTTGCACAAGCATCAATTAAACAAATTGAAGAACATATTTCTCAAATAGGTCTTTACCACTCTAAGGCAAAGCATTTACAAGCAATGGCTCAGATTTTGGTGGAGAGATATCATTCAGAAATACCTATAAATAAAAAAGACCTTATAACTTTACCAGGAGTTGGTGAAAAAACTGCAAATGTTGTTCTGGCTGATGGTTTTGGTGTACCTGCGATTGCAGTAGATACTCACGTAGCGCGCATTTCCAAAAGATTTCATATTGTAGCTCAAGATGCAAAACCTCTGCAAATAGAAAAGAGGCTAGAAGAAATATTACCTAAAGATGAATGGATCCATACACACCATGCAATGATTTTATTTGGGCGTTATGCAATGACTGCTCGAGACAAAAATGATCCATATTCATACTTAAAAAAATAATATTATTCCTAAAAAAAAAAACGGTGATTTTTTATAAAAATCACCGTTTTTAAATTAATGATCATGATTATCGTTCAATGTTGCTGTGTGATTATCTTTAGAACTTTTATTTTCAGTATTAATCTGGCCAGACTTTGCAGAACTATCATCGGGCTTTTGGTATTTTCGATCTTTTTCTCCTAATTTATGTTGAAAATTTCTATTTTGAGTAGTGGGTTCGTTTATATTCTTTTGTTCAGTTGCTGGGGGGTTGGACACAACAGTATTCGGAGTTGAATTGTTAGTATCTGTTTGTTCATCTTCGTCATCATACTCACTACTATCATCAATAATTCCAGCTGGAGCATGCCCACGAACAAATAGCTGCCAATCCCCAGTTGAAGAAACTTCTGGTGGATTAGAGTTATGCGCAATCTTTGCACGAATAACTGAATTCGGTTTCTGCCAATCTTCATTTTCTTTGTTTTGCATTAAATAGGACATCATACTTTTATAAAATAGTTGTGCCGATTGTTGCCCGATCCCTGCAATTGTTCCATCTCGTAAATTATCATAACCAGTCCAAACGCCAATTGAATATCTTTGAGTATATCCAACAAACCATGAATCCTTAGGTGTAGCAGCATAGTTTGGATAGCGCGCAAGATCTTCTTCAGAATACTTAACAGAACCAGTTTTTCCGGCATGGTGCAAGCCATCAATTCTAGCATTAGTGCCAGAGCCATGTGTGATTACACCTTTGAGCATATCCGTAATCATATATGCTGTCGATTTACTCATAACTCGTATACCTGCGGAGTCATAATTTCTCGTTAAACCATCTGGCGTTTCAATTTTAGAAACAAATTGAGGCTTATGATAAACACCCATTGATGCAAACGCGCTAAAAGCTCCTGCCATTTGTAAGCTAGATGCTTGTGCACCAATTGCAACAGATAAACCTGAACTTGATGGGACGTTAATCCCCATTTTATCAGCAAACTTTGATGCTCGTGGCACACCAACTTCTTTTAGGGTTTTAACTGCTGGTACATTTCGTGATTGTTCTAATGCATGTCGTATTGTCATCATACCGTCATATTTATTATCCCAATCGTATAATTGAACATTTGTACCTGGATAAATGTATTTGCTATCATCAATCATTTTTGCTGTTGACCAATTCAAGTATTCAATTGCTGGCGCATAGTCTAAAACTGGTTTAATTGAAGATCCGGTTGAACGACTTGTTTGTACTGCTCGGTCAAGTCCTAGTTGAACTGAAGGGGGCAATTTACGTCCACCGATAATTGCAACAACGTGTCCGTTACTTGGATCAATTACTGAAGCACCAATCTGCATCTTATCATCAGTAAATGGTATTTCACCGCTGTTGGCCAACTGATAGAGTTTATTTTGCGCTTTTTGATCAATGTTAACAGTAATCTTTAAATTGTCGCGGTAAGGGTCAAAGCCTTTAGATTTAACCTCTGCAATCGCTTCTTTAATATATGGATCATCGATTTTTCGTAGATTAGATTGATTTCTTTGATTATGATATATTAATCCCTTTTTTATATTTTCATGGCGTGCGTTATCATACTGCTCTTGTGAAATTTTTTTATTATCAAGCATCGCTTTTAACACAATATCACGTCGATACTTTGCATACTTTGGATATACATATGGATTATATGATGTTGGTCTGTTCGGTATACCCGCTAATAAAGCAGTCTGTGCTAAATCTAATTCGCCAATTTTTTTGCCATAATAGTAATTAGCTGCGGTACCAATACCATAATTACCATAATTCATGTAAACCTTATTAATATAAAATTCCAAGATTTGATCATGAGTATATTCACGTTGTATTCTCATGGCAAGCCATGCTTCTTGAGCTTTACGTTTAAATGTTCTTTGTGAGGCATCAGTCGAAAAAACTGTTAATTTAACTAATTGTTGCGTGATAGTGGATCCACCAGCTGAAATACTATTGCTTTTAGCATTAAGTAACATCGAACTAATAATTCTAATTGGATCAATACCAAGCTTATCTCGATAAAAACGTTTATCCTCAACTGAAACAATTGCGTCTTTTAAAAGTTGTAAATCAGAACTATCTTTTACATAAATTCTTTTTTCTGAACCTAAAGATAAGATAAATTTACCATTAGTCGAATATATCCCAGATGACCCGCCACTTTCTAACTGAGATTGACTAATATTTGGAGCATCTTTGGCGTAATAAGCAAATATTCCAACGCCTGAAAGTAGCAACAGAAATACGACTAGAAAGAACCATTTAATTGCTTTTTGCCAAAAAGGTTTAGGCAAATTTTGTCTGTATTTTTTTCGAGATTCACGTTCATTGTTTGAGCCATAATTTTTATCTGCCATTATTTGCTTTCCTATCTGCAATAAATTGATCGACAGCTTTCAAATAAGGTAGGGTAGGTTGAAAGCCACTTTCAATTTCGACTGACCAATCCTTTATTTCTTTTAAAGTTAATGAACTTCTATCTTTCTTCCACCAAGCCTTAACAATCCTATTTGCTGGAGTAGCAAAATAACGATTTAGACTCGTAAAACCAATAATTGTAAAGCAAATCCCTTTTTGCTTCAAGCATTCTGCTAGGTGAACGATTTGATGTTCATGAAAGTTTTTTAATGGGAAATTAGTTTTGTTTTTAGTTTCTTTAGCTTCAAAGTCTAAATAGTAACCATCGTATACCCCATTATAATCTGTTGTAGATTCCTGACGAAAATAGGCTTCTTTAATTACAGCCCTGGACCGCTTAGGGTAGTCAACTTTTACAATTTGAATTGGAGTTGGTTTTTTATGAACAACTGCTATTTCTTTTATCCGATAATATTTATTTGATTCGTTAATCATTTGTTCGAGGTTCATACCGCGATCGGAAAAATCAATATTTTTTCGATGATTATATTTTTTTCTGAGTTCAGATTCGTTTGCTGATTTAAAAAAAACAGCAGAACTACCATTTGGATATTTGACCATCTTTCTCACTCCTGTTAGCATTATAGCAATAAAGGGAAAATTTTTGAACAAGGAGCCATCTCTTTCACAATGCAACGTCTATGGGTTACGGGATATCGAAATTTTGAATTAAATACTTTTGGTGATAAAGATCCCAAAATAGAGGTAATTAAGTTTGCACTTAAAGAACGATTAATCACCTTGCTAGAAAATGATCGGCTTGATTGGCTGATCACAGGAGCAAATCTTGGGGTTGATCAATGGGCGTGTGAAGTAGCTCTTGAATTACGAGAGAAATATCCACTGCAAATTTCAATTATCGTTCCCTATGAAGAATTTGCACATCGATGGAATGAGAATCATCAAAAAGAATTTGAGGAATTACAAAGTAAAGTTGACTTTTTTGCTTCTACTTCAAATAAACCTTATCAAAGTTCGGTACAGTTACGAAATTATCAAAATTTCATGCTAATGCATACAGATGAAGCATTAATGGTATATGATCCTGATCATTTAGGTAAACCTAAATTTGATTATGAGTTAATCAAACAATACCAAGTAAACAAAGATTATCCTTTAGAATTAATAGATTTTTACGATTTACAAGATGCAGCAGAAGAATTTCAATCTAAGCAAAAAGATAATTATTTTGAAAAGTAATTTTAAAGCTTTTCCTAAAGTTGCTTTAGAGGTTTTAAGCAACTAAACTTTTTGCTAAAATAGAGAAGATTAACAAAGGAGTTGTCATGCTTATGGCAGATTTAAATGATATCCAGTTATCAACACAAGATATCTTAAAAAAGCAATTTAGAACTAAGGTTAAGGGTATTGATCCTGACGAAGTTGATGCGTTCCTGGATAAGGTAATTGCTGATTATGATACATTTGAACAAATTATTGAAGATTTATATGGTCAAATTGGTAAACTTCAAGGCGAGTTAATGAACGATCAACGTCAAAAAAAAGAAGAGGTACTTAAAGTTAAACCAGCTAATGATGCCACTCACAGTGACGTTAAGGATACTATACCAACTTATAGTTCACCAAAACAAAATTACTCAGGATTATATAGTCCTCTAATAAACGAAGCACCTCAAACTGAAAGCTCGACAAATATGGCAATAATTCAAAGAATTTCTGCATTGGAACGAAAGGTATATAACCTTGAGCAACGAGTATATGGGTTGCAAAAGTAGGTAGCTTTGGTATAATTTTCGTTGGTGTAAATTTTGAGCAGTCGCGGTTCAGTCTGTTAGATTGAGCTGAGGAAAGTCCACGCACGCACAAGCTGCGATGCTTGTAGTGATCGTATTTAGTCTAACAAACTAAAGGATTTTTATCACGGCGAAAAAAATGCTAAGTTTTTTAAAATATGCATGAATATTCTGAAAAGTGCCACAGTGACGAAGCGGTAATGGAAACGTTATCGGTGGAACGAGGTAAACCCTGCGAGCGTGCAACCCAAACTTGGTGGGGGCGTCTAAACCTAAGAAAATGAACTAAAGGTTAGATTGTTATTTTTAATAGCAAAGATAGATGGCTGCTAAAGGTGATTTTGCCAAAATCATTTGAACAGAACGTGGCTTATAAAAATTTACACTGGCAGCGTTGAGCTTTTAAAAAGGCTCAACGCTTTTTTAAAATGAAAGAGACAATTAATGGAAAAATATCAATTATACGCAACCATGGGCGCGGGCTTTGAGAGCGTGGTGGCCAAAGAATTACAGTCTTTAGGGTATGACACAAGAACTGAAAATGGGCGTGTGTTTTTTAAAGGTAGTCAGAGGGATATCGTTAAAACAAATCTATGGTTACGAACAGCAGACCGAGTTAAAATATTGTTAAAAGAATTTAAAGCAATAGATTTTGAAACACTGTATAACAACGTTTATGAAATTGATTGGGCAGAGTTACTGCCAGTTGATGCTAAATTCCCAGTTCAAGGACGATCCGTCCGTTCAAAGCTTCATTCTGAACCTGGGATTCAATCAATTGTCAAAAAGGCAATCGTCAATAAAATGTCTGATCAATATCATCGTCGTGGCTTTTTACCAGAAAGTGGAAATGTCTACCCACTTGACGTACACCTTTATAAAGATACAGCTCGTATCTCACTTGATACGAGTGGGGAAAGTTTATTTAAGCGCGGTTACCGAATTGAGCATGGCGGTGCACCATTAAAAGAAAACTTTGCTGCCGGATTACTTAAATTAACTCCCTATGATGGTAGCCACCCTCTAATTGATCCTATGACTGGTTCGGGTACCTTAGCAATTGAAGCAGCACTAATTGGAAAAAATATTGCCCCAGGTTCATGGCGACAATTTGCTTTTGATAATTTTGATTGGTTCGATCCTACTTTGCACAAAAATGCCTTAATTGAGGCCGAAGCACAAATCAAACCTTTACAACAACCTATTTGGGCAAGCGATATTGATCAATCAATTTTAGAAATTGCAAAACTAAATGCAAATAATGCTGGTGTTTTGCAAGATATTTACTTTAAACAAATTGCCATTAAGGATTTTACTACTGAAATGACTAATGGAATAATAATTACTAATCCACCATATGGTAAACGATTAAAAGACAAACAGTCTGCGGAAGCATTATTTACGCAAATGGGGGAAGCCTTGCTAAAGTATGATAGTTTTAGTCAATATTATTTGGTGGGCGACCCAGATTTTGAAAAGTTTTTTGGTAAACGTGCAACAAAGAAGCGTAAATTATTTAATGGAAATTTACGAGTTGATTTTTATCAATATTGGTCTAATAGAAATGATTTCAAATGATTTAAATACCGAGTTTTGGGTAATTACAGATACACATCTAATTGCTGATAGTCTTCACGATAATGGCAAAGCTTTCAAATTAATACAGGATACAAGCCAAGGAAAAGACCTAAATTACCAAGAAGTTGCGTTGACAGCTTTTTGCAAAATGGCTAATGAAAAAAAGCCTTCAGCAATTATAGTTACTGGTGATGTAACATTTAATGGCGAACTGTTATCAGCGCTACGCTTTCAAGAAATTTTTAGCAAATTAACTGATACAAAGATATTATTGCTTCCCGGAAACCACGATATTTTTGACGGTTGGGCAAGAAAATTTAAAGATAACCAACAACTTTACGCTAAGCAAATTAGTCCTGATAATTGGCAACAAATTTTTGCTTTGTCCTATGATTGTGCATTGGACAAAGATAATAATTCATTAGCTTACAGTGTGCAACTGAATCCGCAATATTTACTACTTTTGCTAGATTCCAATATCTATGGTTATAAGCCGGCCTCTGGAGCACCTAAAACTGCTGGCAAGATTGGTACTAAGCAACTTTCTTGGCTTAAAAAGCAACTAGAATACGCTCATAGTCACCATTTACGACCGTTGTTGTTCATGCACCATAACTTATATGTTCACAACCCTGCTGTTAACCAAGGATTCGTGCTTGACAATGCACCAGCAATCAGGCAATTGTGTCAGCAGTATAATGTGAAAGTGGTTTTTTCTGGCCATATCCATGCCCAGAATATTGTCGGTCCTCAGAAATTAACACCTACTACTGAAATTGTAACTTCTAGTTTTTGCTCATATGATCAGGCATTTGGTGTCGTGAAAGTTAGTCCAACCTCTGTGCGCTATGACAGAAAAAAATTTAATATGATTCCTTTTTTAACAAAAAAGCAACGTCAAAATTATGTATTAACACATTTTCATGAGTATCTGAAAAAAATTCAATTACGAAATTTGTCTAAAAATTCAGATCAAAAAGATCCATTAGCTGACAGAAAGTTTCAGCCAGTTAACAAGTTGCTGATTGAGATGAATTATAATTATTTCACGGGACATAATCATATTAGTAGAAGTGAACTTAATCACCTTTATTCATCAACTGCATTTCAAACACTTTTACAAGAACGTCCAAGATTCAGTGAGTATTTGAAAACTTTATATGACACAACAGAACACACAAATTTAGTTTCTGAAATAAAATATTAAATTTAGAGGCTGTTAATGAGAAAAAAACACTTTGTGATACTAGGCCGTGTTGGCCTTATATATTTTAGTTGGCTGTTAATCATATTTTTTTTAAGCTGGATTTTTGCTTTTGAAGGAACTAAAGTAATTTGCTACCCAGCAATTATTTGTATGGTAATATTTGTTTTATTAATTATTTATACTTATTTCAATTCGTATTGGAATGCTCAGAGTTTAAAATTGCCGTTTAAATCAAAAATAATTACTGCTAATAAACCTAAGTTGTACTTTCAACATTACTGGTTCAAAATATATAGAATAAGAGTAACTGATATAGAAAAATACTATTTACTACGCATTGAAAAAAAGTAACAATTTAACAAATCTTATTGGTAATAATCAAAATTTGTTATAATAAAGTTTGTCTAAATTAAAGGGGGTTTTTAAATTCTAATCATGAAAAGAGACTTTGAAAAATGATAATTTGATTTTTATAGAAAGAGGCATGCGCAATGAAAACAGATATTCAACTTGCACAAGAATCTCACGCATTACCTATTAATGAAATAGCCGCTAAAGTTGGTTTAAATGAAAACGATCTTGAATTTTATGGTAACGATAAAGCTAAAATAAAATGGCAAGCCATTAAACAAGTTTCTAGCAAGAAGCAATTAGGGAAGTTAATTTTAGTAACATCAATTTCTCCCACACCAGCAGGTGAGGGTAAATCAACGATGACCATTGGGCTAGGTGACGCAATTAATAATCAATTACATCAAAAGACAATGATTACTTTGCGTGAACCATCAATGGGACCAGTTTTTGGTTTAAAAGGTGGAGCAACAGGTGGTGGACATGCTCAAGTTATTCCGATGGAGGATATTAATCTCCATTTCACTGGAGATATGCATGCATTAACTTCAGCTATTGATACTTTGGCAGCCCTTGTTGACAATTACATTTATCAAGGTAACAAAATCGGTCTTGATCCTAACAAAATATTATTAAAACGGGGAATTGATGTCAATGATCGTAGTTTACGCTCAATTACTATTGGACAAGGGTCAAAATTCAATGGTGTTGAACATAAATCCAGCTTTGCAATTACTGTTGCCAATGAATTAATGGCGATTTTGTGTTTAGCAACTGATATTAATGATCTAAAAAAGCGGATTGGTTTAATGCTTATTGGCTACACAAAAGATGATTCTCCTGTATATGTAAAAGATCTAGGATTTGAAGGTGCAATTGCTGCTCTACTTTCTAATGCATTAAAGCCTAATTTAGTCCAAACTATGGAACACACACCAGCATTAGTTCATGGTGGTCCTTTTGCTAATATTGCTCATGGTGCAAACTCTGTTATAGCCACAAACCTGGCGCTTCACTTAAGTGATTATGTATTAACTGAAGCTGGATTTGGTAGTGATCTTGGTGGCCAGAAATTCATGGATTTTGTGAGCGATAATTTAGACAAAAAACCTGATGCATGTGTTGTTGTTGCAACAATTCGAGCACTAAAATACCAAGCTGAACATTCTACTGAACATCTTAATGAAGAAAATCTTACTTCTTTACGCACTGGATTCCAAAATCTTGAACGCCACATGAATAACATGCGTAACTATAATATTCCAGTCATTGTGCTTATTAATCACTTTGCTAGTGATAGTGCTAACGAATTAAAACTATTACAAGACCTAGTCAAAAAACACGGATTACAAGCTTTAGTTGTTAATTATCACGAACAAGGATCAAAAGGTGGAATTGAAGCAGCTAAAGCAGTAGTTGATCTTGCAAATTCAAATCAAGCTCATCTACAACCAACCTATCAAAAAACTGATCCGGTTAAAATCAAAATTCAAAAAGTGGCAGAGCAAATTTATCATGCTAAGAATGTTGAATACAGCGCACAAGCAGAAAAAGATATTTTAGCTTTAGAAAAGCTTGGAAAAGATAAATTGCCAATTATTATTGCTAAAACACAATATTCATTTACAGATGATCAAAAGTTATTAGGTGCGCCCACTAATTTCACCTTACATGTTAAAGGTGCTAGTCTAAAGAATGGAGCAGGGTTTATTGTAATCACTACTGGTCATGTTTTAGATATGCCGGGACTACCAAAACATCCAGCAGCTCTTGATATTGATGTTGATAATGACGGTAAAATTAGTGGGTTATTTTAAACAGCTATGCAATTTTTCTATTTAATCATCACATTCATTGTTGTGGTGGCAGACCAAATTCTTAAGAGTTATATAGCTGCTACTTACCATATTGGAGAAATTCATCAAATAATTCCTGCAATTCTCTCTTTTACATATGTTCAAAACAACGGAGCAGCTTGGAATATTTTAACTGGACAAATGGTCTTCTTTTACATAATTAGTTTTTTTGCAATTATTGTTTGCATTTATTTTCTCTTTAAAAATAAATATAACAGTAAAACTTTTAATTGGGGAATTGCTCTTGTATTAGGGGGAATAATTGGCAACTTAATTGATCGGATCCATCTAAAGTATGTGATTGATATGATTCAAGTAGATTTCATTCAATTTAATATTTTTAATATAGCTGATGCGGCAATTACTATTGGAATTATTCTTGTATTTCTTTATCTTCTATTTATTGATGAAGGTGAACAAAAAAATGTCGGATAAATATACCATCAAAGTTACTGCCTTAAATGGTAGACTTGATAAATATATTACAACTCAAATACCAACGCTTTCACGTTCTCGCGTCAAAGAATTGATTGATGGAAAACAAATTTTGGTAAACGGGAAAAATGAAAAAGCATCATATAAAGTCCGGATCAATGATTATATTTCTATTACTGTTCCCATGCTCAAACCATTAAATATTTCACCAGAGAATATTCCATTAGAAATCATTTATGAAGATGATGACGTGATTGTGGTCAATAAGCCTCAGGGTATGGTAGTTCATCCGTCAGCAGGACATCCCGATCATACTTTAGTTAATGCACTGTTATTTCATACCAAAAGTTTAGCCAAAAGTCCTGAAGGTTTCCGTCCTGGAATTGTTCACCGAATTGACAAAGATACATCAGGATTATTGATGGTAGCCAAAAATGCTGATGCTCGAATAAGTTTGGAATCGCAATTGGCACACAAAACTAATAAACGACAATACCTTGCTATTGTTCATGGTAATTTTAATGAAAAAGTAGGAGTAATCGATGCTCCTATCGGTAGAGATCGTGTTAATCGAAAAAAAATGGCCGTAATTGAAAATGGTAAAAAGGCACGTACCCATTTTGAAATATTAGAACAATTTAATGGGTATAGTTTAATCCGTTGCCAGTTAGAGACCGGACGAACACATCAAATTAGAGTTCACTTGGCATACATTGGGCATCCTGTAGCTGGTGATCCGTTATATGGACCTCACCACACATTAAAAGGTCATGGTCAATTTTTGCATGCTGCCCGTTTGGGTTTTAATCAACCACACACTAACCAGTGGCTTGAGTTCGAAGTAGAACCTCCACTAATTTTTAACAAAACCATATCTCAATTAAGAGAAACAAAGTGATGAAATGAAACGATATTTGATTCTTGAAGATGGTTGCTTTTTTCCTGGTGAAAGTTTAGGCTCTTCAATTATTTCTACAGGTGAATTAGCAATTCAAACCAGTAATTTTGGTTATCAGGAGGCTTTAACAGACCCTACAAACGCTGGAAAGATTTTAATCTTTACTGCGCCTATGATTGGTGGTAACGGAATCAACGCAATCGATTACGAAAGCATTAACCCATCAGTTAAGGGAATTATTGCAAACGATATTGCACTTAATATTTCTGATAGTGAAAATTTTCAAGATCTTGATTCTTTTTTAAAAGAAAAAAATATTCCTGTAATTTATAATGTTGATACGCGAGCATTAGTTCATCGATTAACTAAAGAAAAGACAATTAAAGCCTCGATTATGGATACAAATGACGAACACGCTTTTGACCAGATTAAAGCATTAGTTTTGCCAAAAAATAGATCGGCAACTGTTTCGACAAAAAATGCTTATGCTGTTCCAAATGTTGGTAAGACAGTAGCTATTATAGATTTAGGACTTAAACATTCAATGTTGCGTGAATTATCGCTAAGAAAAATCAATGCTACAGTTTTTCCTTATAATACATTAGTTCCGGACATCAAAAATTTACGTCCTGATGGAATTATAATTTCTGGTGGGCCGGGTAAAGTAGAGGAAGTTAGAGAAGATCTTAAGCCCATTTTTGATACTTTTTATACTAAAAAGCCAATTTGGGCAATCGGATTAGGTTTTTTAGCATTAAGCGATTATTTAAAACTTCAATTAGTTAAATTACCTGAGCCATATAATGGAACTAATTATCCCGTAATTGATCAAAATACTAATCATATCTTGCAAGTGGCAATGAATATCAATCAACTTGTTCTATCTAATAGCATTCAATTACCTATGGTACATGAATATTATGACCTTCATAGCGAATTACTGGCTGGATTCAGTACTAAGAACAAGGTAATTGCGACAGCTTTCAATGCAGAAGGAGCCCCAGGTAGTTTAGATGCAATTGAAATTTTTGATAATTTTGTAAAAATGATGGTGTAAACATGCCTTTAGAAAATGATTTAGACAAAGTTTTAATTATTGGTTCTGGACCAACATTGATTGGTAAAGTCTCAGAGACAGACGTTTTGATTTCAGATGCAATTACAGCACTCCTAGAAGAAGATATTCGCGTTATTCTTGTTAATCCTAATCCCGCGACGATATCAACCGATAAGAAAGCAGGAGTAACTGTTTATCTAGAACCAATGACTCTTGACTTTCTTAAAAGAATTATTCGTATGGAAGAACCTAGCGCTATTATTCCAGTTTACGGGTCAACAATTGGATTAAAAGTAACTCGCGAATTAATCAAAGATGGCATTTTAAAACAAATGGGTATTCGGTTATTAGGTGTAAATGATTCAACTCTCATGATTAATAGTCATCAAAAAATGACCACATTTCTTGAGCAAAACGATATATCTGTTAATCGATATTGGAATTTATCCGATTTCACTTATAATAATTTAGAGCAAGAATTAAATTCAAAGGTAACTTTTCCAGTTTTATTAATTAAAGAACAACAATACATTCAAAATAAACGGATTATTTTTTATAGTGCAAAAGAAGTTAGTGGTTATTTAAAAAAGGAACGTCAACGACATGATTTTTCAATTAAACATTATCGCCTAACAGAAGATCTATCTTCTTGGAATGAAGTTTTACTTAATGTGATCCGGGACAATGCTGGTAATATTATTTTCACCGGAATAGCCGATACTATTGAGCCTGTAGCAATTAATTCTGGAGATTCGACAGCAGTAATGCCCGCGTTAACTCTCAATAATGATCAAGTGCAAACAATTCGTCAAATTGCTAAAAAAATTGCGAACAGTTTAAAAATTGTTGGCGTATTAAATATGCATTTTGCAGTTAAGCACAAAGGGACTTCGTTTACAGTAAAAATTTTATCAATCAAACCAAGATTAACGCGCAGTGCAATTTGGTCGCAAAAAGCCTCTTTGTATGATATGGGATACATTGTTTGCAAAATTGCAATTGGCTATCATCTAAATGAAATAACTGACCCATTATCTGGCCTTAATGCTGCAATTGAACCTGCATTAGACAAAGTAGCAATTAGAATGCCTTTTTGGTCGCTAACACAGTCTGGAAGTAATCACTACAATTTGGGTCGAAAAATGAAAGCTAGTGGTGAAGCAATCGGTATTGGCCGAAATTTTGAAACAGCCTTTTTAAAAGGATTAGCTTCAACTGTCAATATTAAGATGGCTCTAGAAATTTACCAGAAAGAAAAAACCAAGCCACGTAATGAAATTATCCAAGATTTGCGACATCCAGATGAACACCATTTGATTAAGCTATTAGCAGCAATTTGCCAAGGCTTTACTTATCAAGAAGTGCAACCACTAACTCATATTCATCCTGTTTATTATCAAAAACTCGAATATTTAGTTCAAATTGGTCAACAGTTACGGACAGAAAAAATAGATGATCATTTACTTTTAAAGGCTAAAATACGTGGCTTTAACAATTCGTTAATTTCTGCTTTATCAAACGTCAATATCTCTGATTTAAATAAACGTCTTGAAAATTTACACCTTGAACCTTCTTATATTCAAATTGATGGCTCTTCTGGAATTTATCAACCTAATGCTCATCAATATTACAATGCCTTTGGGGTTCAAAATGAATCTAAACCACTGAAGGCCAATAAAAAGGTGCTTGTCATTGGAATGCTCCCATCACAAGTCTCAGTTACGAGTGAATTTGATTACATGATTACCCATGCTTTAATGACTTTACATAATAATGATTATGCCACAGTTCTGTTATCTAATAATGATGAATCAGTTGCCACAAATTATCAAAAGGCAGATAAAGTTTACTTTGAACCAATTACAATTGAAAATATTCTTCAAATTACTAAAAAAGAAAATATTAAGGATGTTTTATTGCAATTTTCTGGTAAGCAGATCAATGCATTAGCTAAAAAACTAATTAACAGAGGACTTAACATTTTTGGAAATCAAAATATTAATGTCAAAGACAGAATTGAACAAGTATTATCATCACCATTAAAATTTTTAAAAGAGAATCCGTTGATTACTACAACTGATCAAAAGAAAGCTAACGATTTTATTCATGAACATGGTTTTCCAATTTTAATTGGTGGTTTTAATAGTAAAGGTATTAAACAAAAATCTGCAGTTGTTTACGATCTGCCCGCTTTACAAGAATATTTGGAAGAAAATCAGTTGGCCAAAATTTCTTTATCTCACTTTATTGAGGGAAATAAATATGAAATTACGGCAATTTCAGACGGAAAAGATGTAACAATTCCCGGAATCATTGAACATTTAGAACAAACAGGCTCACATGCATCGGATTCAATTGCAATTTTTAAACCACGCAATCTTTCTAAAAATGGGGAAAAATTGCTAACAACATACACAACTAGGTTGGTTCAAAAGATAAAGATGAAAGGTATTTTTACCTTACACTTTTTAATTGTTGATAAAAATATTTACCTTTTGCAAATTAAGCCTTATGCGGGGCATAACATTGCTTTTCTATCCCAAGCATTGGGAAAAGATATTACCGAATGTGCAACTTCTGTTTTAGCGGGTTACAGCCTTGCCCGCTTAGGTTATAAAACTGGATTATGGCCTTCTACAAACTTTATCCATGTAAAAATGCCTGTATTTTCGTATATTAACTATACGAGCATTAATACTTTTGATTCAAAGATGAAATCTTCTGGTTCAGTCATGGGACGCGATACCGAACTAGCGAAAGCCTTATATAAAGGATATGAAGCTAGTGGACTTAAAATTCCAAGTTTTGGTACCATTTTTATCTCTGTTCGTGATGAAGATAAGAAACGTATGACGGACTTAGCACAACGCTTTTACCGCCTTGGCTTTAAAATAGTTGCAACAGAAGGAACTGCAAATAACTTAGCAGAAGCTGGAATTACTACTAGCGTACTTACCAAAATACATAATGGTTCTAATAGTCTCTTAGCAAAGATTCGCCAACATAAGATCGTAATGGTTATCAATATCACTAATTTATCAGATAGTGCAAGCGAAGATGCAATTATGATTAGAGATGCCGCACTTAATATTCATATACCAGTTTTTTCAAGTATCGAAACTACTGAACTAATCTTAACGGTGCTTGAATCTTTGTCGTTAACAACTCAACCGCTTTAACCATTCTTTTAAAGCAAAAGTAAATCCGAGAATGAAAATTCATTCTCGGATTTTTAATTTAATCTTTTATAACTTTTTACGTTGAACATTATCCTTGTTTGGTGTAACTTCGATTGAATTTTGGCCTGTATAAATTACAAAACCTGGTTTAGCACCATTAGGCTTTTTAACTCGTTTGTCTTCAACATAATCAACCTGAACATGCGCAGAATCTTTTGCCTTAGAATAATAGGCAGCAATCTCTGCCGTTTCAGCAATATCTCTATCACTAGGTTGATTGTCTTGCAAAATCACATGTGAACCTGGCATATTCTTTACATGGAACCAAATATCATGTTTATTTGCTTTTTTAAAAGTTAACCAATCATTTTGATAATTATTCTTGCCAACAAATACGGTTTTACCAGAAGATAAACGAAATCGATTTAAGTTGTGTTCAGTAATTTTTTTGACTTTTTTTTGTTTTTGTTGACGTTTAATGTATCCTTGAGCAGTTAGTTCATCTATAATTTGATCAACATCCTGCGGATCGGCATTATTAATCGCTGTTTGGACAGAATCAAAATATTCAAGTGTCTGTCGAGAAATTTTAACCTGCTCCTTAACATGCTTTATTGAATTACGAAGTTTCTTATATCGAGTAAAATATTTCTGAGCATTGCGAACAGGGGAGAGAGCTGTATTTAACTTGATCTCAATTGGTCGATTATTTTCATAATAATTAGGTAAACTAATTTTAGTCATTCCTGAGTGAACTTGTTTCAAATTTGCATTTAAAATTTCCCCACGGATTCGATATCCTTCAGAATTCTCAGCAAGATCCAATTGAGTCTGTAGCTTAGTAATCTTCTTTGTTAATTTTTTCTGTTCATTTTTAATAACTCGTTCAATTTGACTAGATCTTTGCTTAACCCAGTCACGGTTAGACTGATAAAGATAAAATTCATCTAAAGCCTGGTTGAGATCAGAATTAATGCTTTCCTTAGTTAAATCAAGATGGTAAGGAAGATAGGGAAAAATTTTTCGCTTATTATCAGACGTTTTAAGAGTAAAAGCACCTTTTTTATCAAACTGAGACATAAATGTCTTAAAAGAAGTGTATGAAAAATCATCTTCTAAATAGCCCGTTAATTCATTACGATCATCACGATCAAGACCATTAACTTTTTGAACAAAAGATTGGACAGTCGTTGTTCGGGTCATACTTTTAAACTCATCTTTAGTTATCTTAAACCCATTAATTCCAGGAATAAGCGGGGGAAGCTCATACTTTGCTTTAGGTAAAAGTAAACGAACACGATTTCCCTCTGGATTAATTCGTTTAAGTAAGTCAATAATACGATTACTCTTTTTATCATATAAAATCACATTACTATGACGTCCCATTAATTCAATTGATAAAACTAGTTGTATTTGGTCTCCTAACTCATTACGATTACTAAAATAAAAATTAACGATTCGATCAACACCAACTTGTTGAATATCTTGCAATACGGAGCCCTCAAGATACTTTCTAAGCACCATTACAAAAGTAGGTGCCTTATCTGGATTAACAATTGTTTGCTCGGTAATGTAAAATCTAGGATATTGTGCATTAACAGAAATTAAAACTTGCAAATTCTTTCGATTTTTTCTAAATGTTAAGATTAGATCTTGATCAAATGGCTGATAAATTTTGGAAAGCCGACTTCCAATCAGCGTGTGTTTAATATTATTTATTAGACTATGTATGAATAAGCCATCGAATGCCATAAATATCACCTCAAAATTACGTTTTCTATTATAGCAATTATTTGATAGAAAGTGTAACCCCAAGTCTAATTTCAATGTGAAAATAGGGTACTTTAAATTATATATGCACAGATTTAAGTTTTTTGAGCAAAATTTTACCAAAGCTGGTATACTATTATTATAAATTAATGTTTATTTAAACTTAAAATGTGTGTTATAAATAATTTCTTAGTATTTACAATGCTTTATATTATATATAAAGCAATGTTTCACAACATAATTTATAAAATAAACTTATAAAATAAACTTATTATTCAAAATGGATGGAAGGAGAATAAATTGGATATCTTAGCCTTTAGCATAGTTGCAGGGAATATTAAAAAGGAAATACGTAATAGGTGTGGGTTAAACTTTTCACAAACTCGCATTCTGCTTTATTTTGCTAAAAATAATAATCAGGCTTTAAAAATGGGAGATTTAGCTAATAATTTAAAAATCTCTCTTTCCACTTTAAGCCGTCAACTGCAACAAGTGAAAACAATGCAACTAATTACAATTACTCGTTCCGAAAATGACTCAAGCAAGACAGTTATTCTCAGTGAAAAAGGGTTGAATAAGTTGAAAGAATTAAAAAGATCCATGAATGATATTGAAGAAAGTCTATTACAAGATCTTTCACAGCAAGAAGTTAATTGTCTTAGTCAAACTTTTGATAAATTAATCAAAAAAGAAAGACTGATTTTAAGTAAGTAGTCGAATAGCTTGAACTTTTATGCTATAATTTCCTTTAGTCGTACATATAAAAGCGAAAGGTTAGTTAATTAGATGAAAATTGCATTAGTTACTGATAGTACCAGCGTTATAACTAAACAAGAAGCGGATATAAATAATATTATTGTTCTACCGATTCCAATTATTATTGGAAATAAAGAATATTTAGAAGATGTAGATATTACATCAGAACAACTTTTTGAAATGCAGAGACAGGGAGCTGATTTTCCCAAAACTTCACAACCAAGTATGGGGGATTTAATTCATCTTTTTAACAAATTGCATGGTGAAGGGTATGAAGCAATCATTGCAATTACATTATCAAGTGGAATCTCTGGCTTCTATCAGACCCTATGTAATATTGCAAAAACAAATCCAGAATATAATTTGCATCCAATCGACACAAAAATGACCGTAAGATTGCAAGGCAATCTTGTTTTAGCCGCTGCGCGTCTAATAAAAAATGGCGTAGATTTAGATACAATTTTAGAAAGGCTGGAGCAAATTAGGTCAACAATTGATGAAATTTTTGTTCCAAATGATTTACAAAACCTACGTCGTGGCGGTCGTTTAAGCAATGCAGAAGCATTTA
Source organism: Lactobacillus sp. X-49 (assembly GCF_057063645.1). Lineage (NCBI taxonomy): Bacteria > Bacillati > Bacillota > Bacilli > Lactobacillales > Lactobacillaceae > Lactobacillus > Lactobacillus sp. X-49. The sequence goes on along the minus strand of NZ_JBXSQM010000001.1, from coordinate 193,472 downwards.
TTGGATCAATGCTTAATATCAAACCACTGTTAACTTTTAAAGATGGTAAAATTGTTGCTTTTGACAAAATTAGATCAATGAAACGAGCTTTTGCAAAAATCAAAAAGTTAACAGTTAGTGAGATAGATAAACTTCCCTATAAAGATAAAATAAAATTATTTATTATCGATTCAAATGATAGCAGCCAAGTAGAAGAGGCTAAAGTGTTTTTACGTGATACATTTCCTAATCAAAATATATCTGTAACTAAATTTAGTCCTGGAATTGCAACACACTTAGGAGAAAAGTCATTTGCTATTGGTTGGATGATTGATATTGATAAGATTGATCTAACCAAGTAAAATGTTTTTACACTATGCACTTCAAGGATAGATTTGATTATGGAAAAAAGAGATCAGTTTACAGATTGGGCGATAGAGTTACAAAGTATCGCCCAAAATGGTTTAGAATTTGGACGCGATCGGTTTGATTTAGAGCGTTATACTAGATTGAGAGAAATTGCAACCGAAATGATGACTTCCAAAACGGGACTACCTAAAAAGCAGATTAAATTTATGTTTAGCAGTGAGGATGGCTACCAAACCCCAAAATTAGCTACACGTGCTGCTGTTTTTAAAAACAACCAAATACTTTTAGTCAAGGAAACAACCGACAACCTTTGGTCTATGCCAGGTGGATGGTGTGAACCTAATCTTTCGGTTAGAGATAATTGTATTAAAGAAGTGAAAGAAGAAGCTGGACGAGATATTACGGTTAACAGGGTGATAGCAATTAAGAATAGTCAAACTAATATTCATGGTAAAAATCGTATTGAGAGAGCCATCAATGTATGCAATATTATTTTTTTATGTCACGAAATAGGTGGCCAGTTTATTCCAAATACCGAAACGAGTTCTTGCTCTTACTTTTCTCTTGATAAATTGCCACCACTATCGCTTAAACGCAATAACCAAGAGGAGATAGCAATGTTTTTTGCCGCTTTAAATGAAGCTGATTGGCAAACATGGTTCAATTAAAAAATCTAGTAGGTGATTTTTACCTACTAGATTTTTTAATTCCCTTGTTTTGGATCATCATTTGCTGAAATATCATTTAATGCTTGTCGTTGCTTTGTTTGATCAACATGAGTATATAAATCCGTTGCTGTCGTTCCTTTTTGACCAAGTTGTTGTGCAACTAAAACTTGATCTTTGGTAACACCATATAATTCAGAAGCAAGAGTATGCCTTAATTTATGTGGTGTTAAAGGATGACCAAATGCCGCCGAATATTTGTTAACCATCTTCTCAATTGCATTTGAAGTAATTCTCTTTGTTTGTTGATGCCAATTAGTTAAGAATAGGGCGGATTCTCTTTTGGTAACATTATACCGTTGCTTGCGAACTTTTTTATAATCTATCAGATAATCAAGCGTCCATTCAGCAATAGGAACACTATCTCGTTGACCACCTTTTCTCGTTACATCTAAAGTTGCTTTACGTAAATTTAAATCAGCAACATTAATTCCAGCACATTCAGAAACACGAATACCGGTGCCTAATATTAAAGCAATAATCGCTATATCACGTTGCTTATTAACTTTAAAGGAGGGAAGGGCTTGTTTATTACAACGCTGTTCATACTCGTTTTCAATAAAATCTAAAAACTGGTATTTCAAGTTACCGATATACATATGAGATTCAAGAACATGAGCTCGATAATTAAGAGTTTTTGTATCATTAAGTGAATCAATCTTAAGCATTACATTTCGTTCGAAATACGGTTGACCATCATTGTTATCTGCTGTTATCGTCAAAAACTTAAAAAGAGAGCGCAATGCATTAATTGAACGATTTATTGTAGTCGGTGAATTTAAATGGCCTTGCTGATTCTTTGTATGTCCTAAATAATTAATGTATAGCATAATATCATTTCGATGTAAGTTAGCTAGTGTTTCAACGGTAACTTGCTTATTATTGTTCACTCTTGATATTCCTTCAGTTCGCAACCAGTCAAAAAAACGTCTAATTTCAGTTAAATACTGATATGACGTTGCCAAAGAATGATTGGTTCCAAAGTTATATTCCTTAATATAATCGGGCATATTTTGTAATTCAGTTTGAATTAAATTTAAGTACTTATTTGTCTCCAAAAGTTAGTTCTCCTAGCATAATAATCTTTATTTAATTATAAAACAGGAATATATGTTTGTCTTTAAAAAAGTCAAAGCCCAGATAGCTTTTAAAGAGAAGATTAGTAGAATAGCAAGAAAAATTAATTGAGCAATATTTGTTATGTTTTATAGAGCATAAAATATTTTTTAAAAAATTATATTATTATAAATACCTGTTAATCAAAGCTTTTACCTATCATTAAAACTATAATTTTAATGATAGGTAAGCCGATTTAATAAGATACATTATGGCATCATTAATCAAACTTTCTTTACTAAAAACCAATTCAGTTATTAGAGCAATTTTGAATTGGTTTTATATATCACTGTTTAATAAATAAATTGACCAAATTTTTGATCTCAACAAATAGGAGATTATTTATCGATAAATATTATCAAATTTACATATGCTCATTTTAAACTCCAGGTTTAATTTACAGTGGTTTTAAATTTATTCAAACAGAATTTAAAGATATTCTATCTAACCAATTTTTGACTTTATTATAAATAAAGCGATAACGTCCCTCGATTTATATTAAAATCTCGTTTTAACTTTACATAATATATATTATACGAAGTTAATTATTGCTTGCCTGCTCTCCATTAATTTAAACTTTTTAAGCGGTATCAATAATTGTATTTAAATCTCAATGAACAACACCTATTTAAATTTAGAGTTTAAATAAGATTTTTTATAATGCTTATTTAAGCAAACAGTTTATAATTAAAGCGGTATCAAATTTGCTTGGTAATTTTGATATTTCTATCATGGATTTTAACAAGTATTTTTTCTAAATTTTGTTATTTCATATCAAAATTTAACTAGCTTTCGATCATAAAACAATTTTATTTTTGCTTATTAGAACAAAAATTGTAATAAAGCGCTTTTTATTTTAGAATTTATATATTATAAATAAATAATCTGGTAAGAAAGCCAGGTTATTTATTTTAGCTTAGATTATCAAGCAATTGGTAATTATACAAAAATATTTTTGATTTTTAGATTTTTGATTTTAAGTTTATTTTTTTAGTGCAATTTTATTTAAATTTTTACCAATTTGTCTTATAATACTTTTTAGAGTATGATTTAAAACTTTTTACTTCGATAAATTTGCTGTTATGTTTTAAGATTTTATTGAATTTGAATGTTTTAGTTATTATTTTTTGTTTTTTTGTTTATTTCTATAATTAATCTGTTATTATGGAATATGGAATTATATTTTTGAAAGGGTTGAATTTATTCCATGAGTATAAATTTAGGAAAAGAAATATGCCGTCGACGACGTGAACAGAAGTTGACACAAGAGGACCTTGCAGAGTTGAGTGATTTGTCCGTAAACTTTATTTCTCGTCTTGAAAGAACTAAGAATCAAAATATTAGTATTCAGAAGCTCGATTCTATTGCCCGAGCTTTAAATACTACAACACCTGATATTATTATGAATGCTTACCGTTTTAAAGAAGTTAAGGCAGAAAATCATCAAGATAATACTCCAGTGTTCATTAAAAAAGTTCTTAATGAATTAAGAAAAATGGCTCCTGAAAAAGCTGAAAGAGTTTGCAAGTCTTTCATTATCTTAGCAAAAGAAATCAATAAAGATTAGTTTTATTTAGAAAAAAAGAAATAGGAAATTTTCCTATTTCTTTTTTTCTTTTTATATATAATGCTTTAAATAAGAAAAATGTTTATAAGCTACTACCCTTTTTACCTTATCTATATAGTGCAAAATAGTGCAAACATCATAATTATAAATTAACTTCTAATTAAAGGCTTCTGTAAGTTGAGGTACTACTTGTTTTTTCCGCGAAACAATCCCTGGAAGACTAATTTGTGAATCATGAACTTCACCAAAAGCATGTTCAAAAACTTTTTTGGCCTCATTTGATCCACAAATCAAAGCAACTGAGTCAGAATCAAGAACATTTGTTATCAAAAGCATAAATAAATCATAATGATCAGTTGATGATGTTGTTTCCATTGCTTTCAATAAGGCTGATTTACGAGTTAATGCTTCTGACAAATCAACTACATTAATTTGGGCTACTCGAATAGTTTTACCATTTAAATCAAAACTCTTAGCATCAAGATTAATAAGATCTTCTTCTGACTTGCTTTTAATATTAGTACCCGCTTTTAATTCTTCTAAACCGTATTCAGCATAATCAACCCCTGCAATGCTTGCTAAAGCTTCTACTGCTTGTCTATCATCAGAAGTAGTTGTCGGAGACTTTAACAACAAGGTATCAGAAATTATTGCTGAAAGCATGATACCAGCAATATTCTGTGGAATTTGAACATTAAAATGTTTATATAATTTCCACAAAATTGTACTAGTACATCCAACAGGCTCAGCTATATAAAACAAAGGTGAACTAGTATCAAAATTCATGATTCGATGATGATCAATAACATGTGTTACAGAGACCTTTTCAATATCAGAAACACTTTGCTGTGGCTCATTATGATCAACTAGCATTACTTTATTTACTTCATTTGCTGCAGTCTTAATTACTCTAGGTGCTTTAAATCCAAATTTTTTTAAAGCAAATGCAGTTTCATCATTAGGATTTCCAAGAGCTACAGCCTCAGTGTTGTAGCCCAATTTGTTTTGTAGATATGAATATGCAATTGCCGTACCGATTGCATCAGTGTCAGGATTCTGGTGTCCAAAAATTAATTCTTTTTCCATTTCATTTATACCTATTGCCTTTCCGTGTTTAATCATCTATCGATTTTTTTAATTCAGTTAAAATATTTTTAATTCGCGGTATATCCTTTTTACCTTTACGATAAACAATTGAAACCAAGAATTTTTGATCATCTAATAAATGTACTGGCGTCAATCTAATTTCATTACGATGAGTTTGATAATATGTGTAACTGATGAATGTATCATAATTAGTTGCCTCAGCAATTTTTATCAACTGTCCAGTCGAAGAAAAACTCATTGGAACTTTCATCTGATTCTTCGTACTTATTGTACTATTAAATTTTTCTTTCATCAATTGCCTTAAATAGAAACTATCTGGATAAGCAACCCAATTTGTTTTAACAAATTCAGAAATTGGATATGATTTCCCCGCTTTCATTCCATCATTATGCGTTAAAATTGTTATGCTATCTTGGCTAATAGTCATACTTTCATATTGATTATGCAAATTTGCCTGACTCTTCTTAAGCTCACACGGAATATATATAATTGCCAAGTCAATCAAATTATTATCGAGATTGTACCACAAGTCTTTTCTATTAAAGCTAACAAAAGTAGTTATAATTTGGGGATTTTTTTTATTAAAATCAATCCAAAAACGCTGTAGTATATCCTGATCAATGCCTTCTAATATACCAACTGTTATTGTCCCTTTATCTGCCTGGTTAAATTCCTGAAGATCTCTAACAACTGAATTAACCGTTCCAAGTAATTTGATTGCACCAACTTGCAACTGTTTACCTGCTTCAGTTAAATAGAGCTTTTTCCCATTTTGACCAAAAAGCGGAGTTCCGATTGCATGTTCTATCTTTTTAATCTGTTGCGATAAAGCTGGCTGAGTGATTCCTAAAATCTGAGCTGCTTGAGTATAATTCATTGTATCAATCAATTGTAAGAAATAGTGTAAAGACTTTGGTGATAGTATTATATCTGTTTTAGGCATATAAATTATTCCTTCTAATAACAATCCATTTTCAATAATAATATGATTTTATTTATATAATATTATCAATCAAAAGCAGTTATATGTCAAAATATAATTTGATTATTATTTAATAATTTTTGAATAATTTTAATTATATATGAATAGTTATATTAGCTACAAGTAATAGTTCAGTTTCTAGGGCTATCAAGTTGAATACTTACAGGTATACCATCGCTTGTTGTATCAACAACAAATGAACCATTGGAATAACGGTCACTTAAAGGAAAGTCATTCGAACTCAACTTAATTATTCTCTTACTGCTTGTTGTGATTTTTAAGTTATGGTTTTGACCATAAGCAACTATAGCAGCAATTCTATGTGAATTCTTCTTGAGCTCACGCAAAGTTAAAACTCCTCTTTTAGCACGTGATACTTTGCCAATTAAGTTAACTTTAAGCTGTTTAAAAGCTCCACGTTGAGTAATGATTCCAACACACAGTAAATCAATATATTTTGGATTAAACAAAACATACGAAACAACGTAATCTTCATCTTTAAGATTGACTGATTTGACACCACTGGCCTTTGCACCCAGTTCAGGAATTTCACTAATATCATATCTGACCGCATAAGCTCTCTGCGTGAATAAAACTATCTCATCTTTAGTGTTCGGCTTAATAAGGTCAACCCTAACAACAAAACTGCTAGCTTTTTTCATCTTCATTGCTGTCATTGCACGTGAACGATATGTCCTCGTTGGCTTTAAGTTTGAAAGTTTTACTTGCTTTATATAACCGTCATTACTTGCTAAAAGGAAATTAACGTTTTCATCAAGATAATTTAGTGTAAAAACGCGAATAATTCTCTCTTCACTATTTAATCCGATTTCTTGAGATAAATGTTGTCCTGTCTCCTTCCATTTTGCTTCAACTAATTCATTTACAGGCCGAAAAATGACGTTCCCGCGATTAGTAAAAAGATATAAATTATCAAGTGTTGATACTGTCTTTTCGTAAACCACCTGATCACCATCTGGTAATCCATTGTCCGTATCATCACTTGATTGCCATGAACGTAATGAAGACCTCTTCAAGTAGCCATCCCTACTAATTAAGATCCTAACCTGTTCATCGGCTACTAATGCTTTCTCATCAATTTTAATTTGTGCAGTTTCTGTAGAAATTTCTGTTCGTCGCGGATTATCAAAATCTTTTTTAACTTTGGTGAGTTCTTTAACGATTTCTTTTTCCAAAATTTTATTATCAGATAATAGATCTCGATATTGCGCTATTTTTGTGCTTAAATCGGTCTTTTCTGCTACCAGAGCATCTACATCAGTATTAGTTAAACGATACAATTGTAATGAAACAATTGCTTCAGCTTGTCTTGGAGTAAAAGCAAATTCTCTAGATAAGTTTTTCTTTGCTGCGGACTTATTTCTAGAAGCACGAATGGTTTTAATTACTTGATCTAGAATATCCATAGCATGAATAAGACCCTGAATAATTTCTAATCTAGTTTCAGCTTTATTTAGGTCAAATTTGGTCCTTTTTGTAACAATATCTTTTTCATGCTCTAAGTAAGATGAAAGGATATGCTTCAAACCTACTTGTACTGGCGTCATGTTATCAATTGCAACCATGTTGAAGTTATACGAAACTTGTAATTCCGTATTTTTAAATAAGTAGTTTAGAATGTTTTTCGAATCAGCACCCTTTTTCAATTCGATCACAATTGATAAACCATGACGGTCCGTTTCATCACGAACTTCAGCAATACCATCAATTTCCTTATTTAAGCGAATTTCATCCATTTTCTTGACTAATAACGCTTTGTTGACAGCAAATGGAATCTCCGTAATTATGATTTCTTCACGATGTCCACGAATTTCTTGAATTACAGACTTGGCACGCACTTGAATACGACCTCGTCCAGTTCTGTAAGCTTCACGAAGACCATTTTGCCCCATAACTATTGCCCCAGTAGGGAAATCAGGACCTTTTACAAACTGCATTAGATCATCTAAGTCGGCATCGGGATGTTTTAGTAAATAAATCGTAGCATCAATGACTTCGCCTAAATTATGTGGCGGAATTTCTGTTGCATAACCAGAAGAAATTCCAGTTGAACCATTAACTAGTAGATTAGGAAATCTGACTGGTAAAACAGTTGGCTCATATTCAGTATCATCGAAATTAAGCACCATATTAACTGTTTCCTTGTCAATATCCTGCAAAAGCATATTAGAAATTTTACTTAAACGCGATTCTGTGTAACGCATGGCAGCCGGTCCATCCCCATCCATTGAACCATTATTACCATGCATTTCTACTAGCGTTTCACGCATTTTCCAATTTTGGGAGAGATGAACAAGAGCACCATATATAGAACTATCACCATGTGGATGGAAATTACCCATGATGTTACCAACAGCCTTTGCTGCCTTTTTAAACGGTTTATCATAGGTATTGTTATCCCGATACATTGCATAAAGAATTCTTCTCTGAACTGGTTTTAAGCCATCACGAATGTCTGGTAAAGCACGTTCTTGAATAATATATTTTGAATATCGTCCAAAACGTTCACCCATGACTTGCTCAAGCGGCATTTCACGAATTCGTTCTTTTGTAGCCATTAATTAAAACCCTCTTTACTCATTTTCTTCTTCTAAAATTGAAGCATTCTCACCCATTCGAAACTTAACGTTTTCTTCAATCCATTTACGTCTAGCATCGACTTTGTCACCCATTAAAGTTGTAACACGATGCTCAGCTAAAGCAGCATCATCAATTTTAACGCGAATTAGCATTCTGGATTCTGGATTCATTGTGGTCTGCCATAACTGTTCAGCATTCATTTCTCCTAAACCTTTAAAACGCTGGAGTGTATAACCTCGCCCCATTTTGTTTTCATCAATAGTTAACTCCTCGTCAGTCCAAGAGTATTTAACCTGAGACTTTTTACCATGTCCTTTTTGTAGACGATATAATGGTGGTAAAGCAATATAAACTTTGCCATGCTCAATCATTGGTCGCATATAACGATAAAAGAAAGTTAATAGCAAAATTTGAATATGCGCACCATCATCATCGGCATCGGTCATAATGATGACTTTATCATAATTAGAATCATCCACTTTAAACTCGGCACCAACACCAGCACCAATAGTATAAATCATAGTATTGATTTCTTCGTTTTTGAAAATATCTTGTAGCTTTGCTTTTTGTGTATTTAATACTTTACCACGCAACGGCAAGATAGCTTGAAAGCGGCGATCGCGTCCTTGCTTGGCTGATCCGCCAGCTGAATCACCCTCTACTAAAAACAATTCGTTTTTCTTGGGATTGCGTGACTGTGCCGGCGTTAATTTTCCAGATAAGACTTCTTTTCTTCGGCGCTTTTTTCCATTGCGGCTCTCATTCCGAGCCTTTTTAGCAGCTTCACGTGCATCCCTTGCGCGTTGAGCTTTCTTAACTAGTTCCTGTGCTAATTCACCATTCTCCAATAAGTAATATGACATTTTTTCATAAACGATTGCATCTACTACTGATCTTGCTTGAGGTGTCCCTAATTTTCCTTTAGTTTGACCTTCAAATTCTAACAGTTCTTCTGGAATTTTAACTGAAAGCACTGCGCTTAAACCTTCACGATAATCAGAACCATCAATATTTTTATCCTTTTTACCTAAAAGTCCTTGTTTTTTAGCATAATCATTGAAAGCACGAGTAAACCCACTTCGCGCACCAACTTCGTGTGTTCCTCCGTCTGCTGTACGGACATTATTAACAAAAGAAACAAGACTTTCAGAATAACTATCACTATACTGACCACTAAACTCAACTTCAATTTCATCTTGCTTACCATCAAAATAAAAAACATCACTTAAGGTATCTTTACCTTCGTTGAGATAAGCTACAAAAGATTCAATTCCGTTATCATATTTAAAATCATCATGATGTTCGGGAACACGCTCATCGGTTAAAACAAAACGAACACCTTTTAATAGGAAGGCAGATTCTCTAATTCGCTCCTGAATTGTTTCATATTTATACTTAGTCGTTGAAAAAATCGTTTCATCTGGTTTAAATGTAATAGTTGTTCCCGTTTTTTCTTTAGTCTTACCAATACGCTTTAATGTACCAATCGGATGGCCACCATTTTCAAATTCTTCTTCATAGATAACACCATCCCGAACGACTTTCACATCCATATAACTAGATAGAGCATTAACAACCGAAGAACCAACACCATGGAGTCCCCCAGAGGTTTTGTAATTTTGCTCTGTAAACTTACCACCAGCGTGCAAAACCGTTAAAATGACTTCAATCGTCGGTTTACCAGACTTATGCATTCCTGTTGGCATTCCGCGACCAAAATCACGAACCGTTACACTATTATCTTGATGAATTGTAACATCAATTTCTTGGCCAAAACCAGCCATTGCTTCGTCAACTGAATTATCAACGATTTCATAAACTAATTGATTTAAGCCATGTATATCAGTAGAGCCGATATACATTCCCGGACGTTTACGCACAGCTTCAAGTCCGTGCAGTATCTGGATAGATGCATCATCGTAAGAATTTGTTTTTTTATTTGTTTCAGCCAAATAAATTCCTCCAGTTTAAAATCATATATTTTAATTCTCACACTAACTAATCTTTGATAAAATAAGTTCTAGTAAGTAAGAGAGTAGGAAATAAATGATAAATTTTAAATTAACACTGGTTTTTATTCTAGCATACTTGATAGGATCCTTCCCCACTGGGATGGTGATTGGTAAAATATTTTTTTCTGAAGATATTCGACAATATGGTTCAGGAAATATTGGAACGACAAACTCTTTTCGCGTTTTTGGGCCGTTTGCAGGTAGCTTTGTTTTAATCGCTGATGTTTTGAAAGGAACATTAGCAACAAGCTTACCGCGTATTTTTCAAATATCGGGGCCTAAATACTTGCTCCTAATTTCTGGTGGTTTGGCTATTTTAGGACACACCTTCCCAATTTATCTTAAATTTAAAGGCGGAAAAGCCGTTGCTACCAGTGCAGGTCTTTTTTTGGGATATAATTTGAAGTTTTTTGGCATCTGCGCGTTGATTTTCTTGCCGCTTGTCTTTATTACTTCCTATGTCAGTTTGTCTAGTCTAATTGCCGTAGTATTAATTTTTATTACAACGTTTTTCTTTCATGATATTTTTCTTGAAATAATTGTCGGTTGTATTATGGTTGTCCTATTTGTTAGACACCGTAGTAATATTAGCCGCTTAGTTCATCATCAAGAAAATATCATTCCTTTCGGTTTATGGTATTGGTATAAAAAGGAGCATCATAAACTTTAATTATGCTAGTGAATAAGTCACTGGCTTTTATATTATAGCTTTCAGAACATTTGTTCGCAAGATGGACCGAAAGCCGACTTCCTTTTATAAATTAAGGGCTTAACATCAAGTGATATTAAGCCCTTAAAATTTAAAATATTAGATGTTTTTACACTTACTGATCTTAATCTTGATCATGAAAAGCCATACTAAATCCAGCAGTAAACGTTTCTCCATCTTCAAGATGATTCATGCCATATTTTTCTTCAAGTTTACCGTTAAAATCAAGTCGATCGGCAACTCCCCACCATGGCTCAATACATACATAATCACCAAAATTTGGATATTGTGACCAAACTCCTACAAAAGGTGCATCTCTTAGCCAAACATTTATATGATAATCACTAGTTTCGGTTCTAAGAGAAATGCGATTGTCGTGTCCCTTTAATTGAAAAACTAATGCATCGTTTTTAAACAAATGGTCACTAAGAGTTATCAAACTATTAGTCGAAGCAAGTGAACGGTTATCCCAGTCAAGTAATCCATCACTTATAGGTATTTGAATTCTTGCAAGTGAAGGTCTAGTACTAAAATAAAAATCTTCTTTAGAAACCAGATCACTCGTCGGTATATTGAAACCAGGATGACCACCTATACCAAAAATCATCTGTCCATTGGATTTGTTGATTACACTAAAATTTTCCTCAAGTAAATTATTAAGCAGATTATAATTTACTCGCAACTCAAAGCTAAAAGGATAAATTTTTCTAGTTTCATTTGTATCTGTTAGTAAAAAAGTAATACTCTCACTAGTTTGATGCTCAACAGCAAATTCCATATCACGGGCAAAACCGTGTTGTCCCATATGATAAGTCTTCCCTTGGTAAGTATACTGATCATTTTTTAATTTACCTACAAATGGAAATAAAATTGGTGCATGCCGACGCCAGACTTTGGGATCGGCTTGCCAAATATATTCGAATCCACTATGTTGACTTTTAATACTCTGAACTTCAGCCCCCATACTAGATATAATAACCTGTAGGATACTGTTTTTAATAGTGTAATCCATGCTTATTCATCGCCTCTATTAAAGAATAAACTTAGTTAAGTCCTTATTAGTTATTATATCACTAAGTTTTTCATTAACGTATGCTTCTGTGATTGTTATTTCACCCATTTCCATATCTGGGCCTTCATATAAAACATCCTCAAGCAATTTTTCAAGGATTGTTGCTAATCTTCTAGCACCAATATTGTCAGTACCTTGATTTACATCGTACGCAATCTTTGCAATTTGCTCCACTGCTTCTTGAGTAAAAACCAACTTTATACCATCAGCCTTCATTAAGGCAACATACTGCTCTAAAAGAGAATCTGCGGGATCTTTCAAAATTTTAACAAAATCTTCCTTAGTCAATGGATTAAGTTCAACTCTAATTGGAAAGCGACCTTGTAACTCAGGAATCAAATCGCTTGGTTTAGCTTCAGAAAAAGCACCCGCTGCGATAAACAAAATGTGATCTGTTTCAACCGGACCATACTTTGTTTGCACAGTTGAACCTTCAACAATTGGTAAAATATCTCTTTGGACTCCTTCACGCGAAACTTCACCTGACGTTTTCTTATTACCAGCAGCAATTTTATCAATTTCATCTATAAAAATAATGCCATTGTTTGCTGTTCGTTCAATCGCCTTTTGATAAATCGAATCATAATCAACCATTTTGTGTGATTGCTCCTGTATTAGAATTTCGCGTGCATCTCTAACAGGTAGCGTTCTTTTAACTTGCTTTTTAGGAGCCAACCCATTTAACATGGAACTAACGTCGAAACCAACTTGTCCCATCATATCGCTCATCGGATTAACTTTAGGAGTTTGTTGCACATTAATTGTAACATCTCGATCTTCTAACAGCCCTTTACTTAATTGTTCCGAAACAGACAAGCGTTCATTACGAATCTCATCTGTAACTTCTTCTTCAGAACTATTGCTGGGGTAATCGGAGTCAACTGAGGTCATCATATTTTGCCATTGTTGCAATATGTTTTGTTGTTTCTTATGTTTAATACCTGGTACAAGTAATCTTACTAATACCTTGTTAGCTTCTCTAGTTGCCTGGTCCCTAACTCGTTCAAACTGATCTTTTTCCTCCATTCTAACGGCTTCATTTACTAAATCACGAACCATTGATTCAACATCACGACCTACATATCCAACTTCAGTAAATTTAGTAGCTTCAACTTTTATAAATGGTGCTTGAACAATTGCGGCTAACCTTCTTGCAATTTCCGTTTTTCCAACACCAGTGGGACCTGCCATCAATAAATTTTTAGGAGTAATATCTTCTTGCATTTTATGTGAAAGCTGCATTCTTCGATATCGATTATATAGTGCAACAGCCACTGCTTTCTTGGCTTCATCCTGTCCTATAATATATTTATTTAATAAATTCACAATTTGCTTTGGAGTTTTAGGTTCCATCAAAATTACACCTACTTTTATAATTCATCCGTATTAATTTGATCATCCGTAAAAATATCAATTCCAGAAGCGATTTCAACCGCCTCACGTGCTATTTGGCTAGCAGTCATCCCTGATGAATGTTTAATCATGGCAATTGCTGCTGCTTGAGCAAAATTACCGCCAGAACCAATTGCTACAACGTTCTCATCAGGTTCAAGGACTTCACCATTTCCTGAAATAAGTAGTAAATCTTGATCATTAAATGCAATAATCATTGCTTCTAATTTTTGTAGTGTTGCGTCTTTACGCCAATCTTGGGCCATTTCTACGGCTGCCCGTTTTAGGTCCCCTCCAAAGGCTTCCAGTTTATTTTCTAGCATTTCTTGTAAACTAACTGCATCTGCAACTCCACCAGCAAATCCAATGACTACACGATCATGATAAATGCGTCTAATTTTTTTAGCAGTTGCTTTTGCAATCACTTTTTCTCCTAAGGTTACTTGTCCATCACCAGCAATAGCAGTTTTGCCATTATATTTTACAGAACATATTGTTGTCATTTTTTTGCCTCATCTTTCTCATTATTTCGTGGAAAATATTTTTGATAATTATTTTGTAAATGCTTCATCGTAACATGCGTATAAATTTGAGTTGTTGATAAATTTACATGTCCAAGAAGTTCTTGGACGCTACGCAAATCCGCCCCATTATTAAGCATTGCCGTTGCAAAAGAATGTCGCAATTCATGAGGATGAACTTTGCCGCTAATTCCAGCTCCATTAAAAACTCTTTGCATAATGTACTCAATACCGCGTGGAGTCAAGTTCTTTCCTTGCTTATTTAAAAAAACATAATTATGATCATCCTGATTTGCTAGCAACTTTTTTCGGGATTCATTTAAATATCCTGTCAATGCTACTTTGGTTTCATCATCAAAAGCCACATAACGATCGGTATTTCCTTTGCCATGTACTAAAATAATTTTTAAATTTAAATCGATTTGATCAATTTTTAATCCACTCACTTCACTAACACGCATTCCGGTTGTATAAAACAGTTCAAACATAGCAAGATTACGCCTTGTTAGTGGATCACTACCCTTAAGTGACGCAAATACTTGCTTAATTTCAGGAGCATAAAAGAATTGCGGCAACTTATGATTTTTTGTACGCAAAACTGTTGTTTGAGTTGGATTATAATTAACTAATTTTCTTTTAGTCAAAAAACGATAAAAAGATCTTAAACTAGACATTTTGCGAGCTTGAGTTGTCCGAGCTAATTTTTTTTGCGCAAGATTTTGTAAAAAAATCTCAACGTCTCGTCGATCAACATCTTGCCAACCTTTAAAGCCACCATTATCTTGCCAAAACCGTTTTGCTTCAAGTAAATCAGTTCTATACGACTTTAAGGTCATCTTGCTATAATGGCGTTCATTTTGCAAATATGCCATAAAACTTTGTAAAAGATCATCTTCATTGTTTACCATTTTATTTTAACACTGTCTGTTTAAATTCTGTTAGCGTTGTGAGACTACGTTCGCTTATTTTCTGATGCCGTTCACGCTTATTCCTAATTTTCTTATCCTCAAGTCCAGGAATTAATGCAAAACTAGCATTCATTGGTTGAAAGTGCTTGACACTTGCTGTCGTAACATATCTTGCCATTGACCCTAGTGCTGTTAATTTAGGAAAGGTTACGGTTTCTTTACCAATTGCTTTTCTTGCCGCATTAATTCCAGCAACCAAGCCACTTCCAGCACTTTCAACATAACCTTCAACACCTGTCATTTGTCCAGCAAAAAATAAACCTGGCTGTTTTTTTGATTCATAACTAGCAGTCAAAACTTCTGGTGAGGCCATGTAAGTGTTGCGATGCATTTTACCATAGCGGACAAAGCGTGCATTCTTCAAACCTGGAATCATTGAAAAAACTCGCTTTTGCTCACCATATTTAAGGTGTGTTTGAAAGCCAACAATGTTATACATTGAAGCAGCGGCATTATCTTGTCTTAATTGAACAACTGCATATGGAAGTTGCCCGGTATGTGGATTTTCAAGACCAACAGGTTTAAGTGGACCAAAGAGCATCGTTTTTTTACCTCGCCCAGCCATTACTTCAATAGGCATACATCCTTCAAAGACATCACTTTTTTCAAAACTATGCATTTCGGCTGTTTCCGCCTTTACTAATTCATGTGCAAAATTTTCATATTCTTCTTGAGTCATCGGACAGTTTAAATAAGCAGCTTCCCCTTTATCATAACGTGACTTTTTATAAACGATATCCATATCAATTGAATCTGCAGCGATAATTGGTGCTGCAGCATCAAAGAAATGTAGACTTTGCGTACCAGAAAACTTTTGAATTTGCGTTGCAAGAATATCACTAGTAAGTGGGCCTGTTGCAATAATTGTTAATCCAGTTTTTGGTATCTGTTTTACTTCTTCATCATGAAAAGTAACATTTGGCAAAGCTATCAATTTTTTGGTCACATAAGAACTAAATTCTTTGCGGTCAACTGCTAAGGCACCACCTGCGGGAACATGTGCTGCATCAGCAGCTGTCATAATAAGCGAATCCAATTGACGCATTTCTTCTTTTAACAAGCCAACTGCATTTGTTAACTGATTAGATCGCATTGAATTAGTGCATACTAATTCAGCTAATTGGCCAGTTTTATGAGCTGGCGTCAATTTTTTAGGACGCATCTCATATAAATCTACTTTAATACCACGTTGGGCTAATTGCCATGCAGCTTCGCTACCAGCTAGACCGCCTCCAACAACATTTACACTTTGAGGCATACAAAATATCCTTTACTAAAACAATGTCTTCTATATCGAAGAATATCATCAAATTAGTAAAATTTGATGATATTAACATAAAGTTAACTTAAATTTTATTCGGTTATGGTGTCTTCTTTGTAATCACCATTTGGACAAAGAACGACTAGTCCCTTTTTACTACGCTTTTCGACTAAAAAATGGCCGTCATTAGGACAATTGCGATTAAGTGGCTTATCCCATGAAACAAAATCACATTCAGGATATCTTGAACAACCATAAAACTTACGGTTTCGTTTTGATTTCTTTTCCACTACATCCCCTTTGCCACATTTAGGGCAAATCACACCAACTTTCTTAACAATTGGCTTAGTGTTACGGCAATTGGGGAAACGAGAACATGCATTAAATTTACCATATCGTCCCATCTTGATTACCATTGGAGCTCCACAAATGTCACAATTAAAGCCTGCTGGTTCATCTTTAATTTGGATTTTTTCAATCCCAGCATCTGCCTTATCCAATTCCTTTTTAAATGGGTGATAATACTCATCAATTACTCTAACCCAATTCTTCTTTCCTTCCTCAATACTATCAAGATCAGTTTCTAATTGAGCAGTAAAATCAATATTAACAATATCGGGGAAAAACTTTTCAATTAAATCATCAACGATTTCACCTAATTCTGTTGGAACAATTGACTTAGCTTCTAATTTGACATAGTAACGTCTTTGTAAGGTATCAATAGTAGGCGCATAAGTTGAGGGACGACCAACTCCATTTTCTTCAAGAGTATGAACCAGACTAGCTTCGGTATATCTGGCAGGTGGCAAAGTAAAATGCTGCTTATTATCAGATTTCGTCATTTTGACACTATCGCCATTATCTAGTTCAGGAAGCTCAACATTTTTCTCTTGTTGGCTATCATAAACCTTTGTGAAACCAGCAAACTTCATTTTAGAACCAGTAGTCCTAAAAATTATCCCATTTTGTTCAATATCAGCTCGAACAGTGTCATAAACAGCGGGAGTCATTTCACTTGCTAGAAATCGGGACCATATCAATTTATACAAGCGGTATTGTTCCGTCGTCAGAACCGATTTAAGTGACTCTGGAGTTCGATAAACACCAGTTGGTCGAATAGCTTCGTGAGCATCTTGCGCATCTTCTTGATTTTTAAAATGTCTGGTTTCTTTAGCAGCAAATTCCTGACCATATTTTTCTGTCAAAAATTTAGAAGCCTCTGCCTGAGCAATCGGGGATGTACGTTTAGAATCAGTTCTCATATATGTAATTAAACCCACTGTACCTTGCTTACCCAGACTGATTCCCTCATATAATTGTTGAGCAATACTCATCGTTCTCCGTGTACGATAATTTAAACGCTTATTCGCTTCCTGTTGCATTGTTGATGTAGTAAATGGTGCAGCAGCTTGCCTTCGACGTTCACGTTTAACCACATTATTAACTTCAAATGACTTCTTCTTATCAATTTGAGCTAAAACATCCTGTACAGCTTCATTATTATGTAATTCCCTTTTCTTACCATTAATCCCCCAAAATTGTGATTTAAACGACGATTTATTTTTTTGAAATTCCGCATCAATTGTCCAATACTCTTTGGGTTTAAAATCATTAATTTCTTTTTCACGATCAATAACAAGCTTAAGTGCAACAGATTGAACTCGACCTGCACTTAGGCCTTTTTTTACCTTACTCCACAAAATTGGAGATAGTGAATAACCAACAATTCGATCTAAAATCCTTCGAGCTTGCTGGGCATTAACAGTATCCATATCTATTGTTCGGGGATGCTTAAAACTATTTTTAACAGCATCTTTAGTTACTTCGTTAAAAGTTACGCGATTTTTAGCTGTATCATCAAGATTTAATACATGGGCCACATGCCAAGCAATAGCTTCACCTTCACGATCGGGGTCAGAGGCCAAATAGACCTCTTTTGCTTTCTTAGCTTCCGCCTTCAATTCTTTAATTGTGTCACCTTTACCACGAATTGAAATATATTTAGGTTGATAATTATTATCAAAATTAATTCCCATTTGCGACTTAGGTAAATCTCGAATATGCCCTTTAGAGGCAATTACGCGATAGTTGCGCCCTAAATATTTTTCTATCGTTTTAGCTTTTGCTGGTGACTCAACAATCACCAATGTTTTTTTTCTTTTTTTTGGCTTTGACTTAGTAGGCATCAAAAGCCTCCTCATTAAAATTCTATTTTTAAAATACTAAACTGAGAATAGAATATTTAACGGTCAATTGTCAAATCTTTAATTACTAAAATTGTCAAATTTTATTTGAAAATCAGTAATTGGAGTAGCTCCAGCCGCAATCAACTGGTTTGGTCCTACTGATAATTCACTATTAATTGGTCCTGGGACTGCATAAATATCCCGATTTTCCTGTAAAGCCAGATTTGCTGTAATTAATGAACCGGATTTTCTCTTGGCTTCAGTAACAATTACACTTTGAGCTAATCCTGCTAAAATTCGATTACGCTCAGGGAAACGAAAAGGTCGTGGTGGTGTATCAGGCAAATACTCACTCAATAATAAACCTTGTTCAATAATTTGATTTTGAACATGACAATTAGATACTGGATAAAAATGATTGAGGCCATTACCAACAACTGCAATTGTTTTACCCTTATTAGATAAAGTAGCTTTATGTGCCATAACATCAACCCCCTTAGCTAAACCGCTGGCAATTACCCATCTATTCTTTACTAAATTAGGAACAATATTATCCAGAACAAGTTGACTGTATGAAGTAGCATTGCGTGACCCAACAACAGTTATTATTTTCTGCTTTAATAATTCTAAATCTCCCTGAGCAAATAATATTAGTGGTGGACGATAGATTTGACGAAGATTTTCTGGATATTCCTTGTCAAAAAAGCTAATAATCTGACATTGCTTTTTTATCCGCTCAACAAATTTTCCTTTTTCATGATCATTGAAAGCTTGAAAACAGGCATGCATTAATTCATCAGATAAATTCATTCTTTTAAAAGAATTAATACTTACTTCAGAATCATCTAATTGTTCTGCAATTTGTAATAGCTTTACATAGCCAATTCCTTTTTGCAATTTCAGGCGTAATAGAAAATCTTTTATTTCCATAAAAAAATCCTCCTAATTATAAATACTCAAAAAAGAAGGAATTTTTTATCTTATTATTTAAAAAAGTTATTCACGGGGGCAAAAGTTTTACGATGGATTGGTGTCGGTCCATATTTTTTTAGAGCAGCTATATGTTCCTTGGTACCATACCCCACGTTAAGTTCAAAATGATATTCGGGATAAATTAAGGCATAATCAGCCATTATCCTATCCCGAAAAACCTTAGCAATGATTGAAGCTGCAGCAATGGAATTAGACTTTGCATCTCCTTTTATTAATCGCTTTTGTGGTATATCAATTGGTACCGTCATTGCATCAACAAGAAGAGCATCTGGTTTACAATTAAGACCAGCCACTGCATCAGCCATTGCTAATCGATCTGCCTCATAAATATTGATTTGATCAATTACTTGAGAATCTCTAATCCCAATTGCTACACTAATCGCCTTTTGTAAAATTTTAGGGTAAAGCAGTTCACGTTTTTGTACACTCAATTTTTTAGAGTCATTAACATCAATTAAATCAAAATTAGCATCAATTACTACTGCTGCAGTTACAACAGGACCAGCAAGTGGACCGCGACCAACTTCATCAACCCCTGCAACAGTTTGAGTTTTAGCCCAAAATTCTCGTTCATACATAAATCGATTGGCGAAAGCTGCTCGCTTTTCTGCTAATCGTCTTTGACGATTTTGGTAACTTACAACAAGTTTTTGGACGCCAACTCTAGGATCAGATACTAATTTTGCTAAAGTAGCATCACTAACTTTTTTAGAGGCTAGCAATTGTTTGATTTCATTAATGGTCATATTCGATCCAATGTTATCCTTCCTACTTTACCTTTTCGCAATCTTTGAAGAAGATAAAGAGAAAAGCGATCATAATCATCACGCATCCCATATTGGGTTGTAAGCGCTAATAGTAAATCGGTATCATTAATCTTTTCTACTTCTTCTTTAGATGATCGAGCAAACTTAACTAAGCAATTAAAATAATAATCACGTAAAGATCCTAGTAAAAAGAGAGCAACATCATCAGCATTAAAAATACTATCTTTAATTGCACCAAAAGCTGCTAGTTTGTAACCAACCTCTTGATCTTCAAATTTGGGCCATAAAATGCCTGGAGTATCTAAAATTTGAATATTTGCTTGCGCTTTAAGCCATGTCTGTCCCTTAGTTACTCCAGGCTTATCACCGACAACAGCAACATTATGACCAACCAAGCGATTAATAATTGTAGATTTACCGCAATTAGGAATCCCCGCTAACGCAATTCTAACTACAGGATTATACGCACCTTTTGCCTCAAGCTTAGTGATTTTTGATTGTGCTGCCTTTTTGATCATTCGAATTAATGCCTGCATATTATTGCTATGAAGTGCATCCATTGCCATAACAACTTTGCCTTTACCAGAAAGCTTTTTCTGCCATAATTTAGTCATTACTGGATCAGCCAAATCTGCTTTATTTAGAATAATTAGATGTGGTTTATTACCCACTAATTCCTCAATCATCGGATTTCTAGAAGACTGAGGAATCCGTGAATCCAAAACTTCTACTATGACATCAATTAAGTCCATCTTGTCTTCAAGCTGATTGCGCGCTTTATTCATATGACCCGGATACCATTGGATTTTAGTCATTTTTCCTCTTCTTTATACTATAAAAAGGCTCGAAAGAGCTCTTGATTAATACGACATTTTATTACGATACATCTGATAGGCATCATCAAAGATACTCATACTCGATAGATATCCCGCATTTAACTCAAGATAATTAGACAATTTTTCATAATCTTGCTCTTGTTTAGGAAAAGTTTGATCATTTTGGGCATTATTTGCAAACTGTGCAATCTCGCTACTTGAATTATTATTTCGTTGTGTCATCAAATAACGATAAAAACTTTCTCGATATACCACTTAGTTACTCCGTATAATATAAAATTGCATAAGCATCCATTCCTGCATGTGTAGCAATAATTGGACTGGTTTCCCGAACCAAGACATCAATCTGGGAATTAATATCTTTAATTTTTTGAGCAAAGTCAAGTAACTTTTGGGGCACACCATCAATTGAAACATAAGATATGCCAACCTCTTTGATTTTATCCTTGTTTGCCTCAATATCATCTAAAACTCGTTGATCAAATGCCATAGTAAATTTCTTACCACGCCCTTTTTTAGCGACCTTCAGTTGACCATTAGGCATTTGTAGCTCAATTCTAATATTAAGCAAATTAGCAATTTTACCAGAAATCGGTCCCAGACGTCCACCTTTAATAACATTTTCTAAATTAACAATCATCATTCGCAAACGTTGTGTCTTCTTTATTTTTTCAAGATGCTCTAAAATTTGGTCAACTGATTTTCCCGTTTCAGCATCACGTGCTGCTACCAATGCTTGAAAACCTTCTGCACGATCTGTTAATTCTGAATCCACAATATGAACCATCGCCGTTTTCTTAGCAATTTCAGCTGCTTGTCTGGCGACATCAACTGTCCCACTTAAGACTTTGGCTAAGAAAATACCAATAACCTCACTACCATCAGCCGTTAAGTCGTTAATTGCATCTACCAGTCGGCCAATGGATGGTTGACTGGTTTTAGGAAGTTCTTCAGCTTCATTCATCTTATCAACAAATTGTTGCCTTGTGATTTCAACTCCATCAAGATATGTTTTTCCCCCAACTGTCACTGACAACGGCACAATAGTAATATGATATTTTTCAATTTCTTCTGGTGTTAGCTGCGCAGAAGAATCCGTCAAAATTTTAATTTTCGACAACGTCCTCGCCCTCAATTCTGAATGCTGCTTACATTTATGATAAAATATTATCTGTATCAATTATAAGTTATTATAGCAAAAAAACTAGCAAAAAAAAGAAAGCGAACAAACTGATTCAAAATGAAATTAAAAGAAATTTGGCAAGAACCAAAAGAAAGAGCGAAACGTTACTACATTTTAGATAACATCCTTAGCGCAGTCACACACGGAATTGGTTTTTGTTTAGCGCTTGCTGGCTTTGATTTATTAATTATTAAAGCAGTCTCTACACATAGCACATTGAGAATTGTAACTTTTAGCATTTTTGGTATCTGCTTACTTTTGTTATATTTATTTTCTACTCTTTTCCATAGTTTGATTTTTACTAAAGCCCGTAACATTTTTCAAATCTTTGATCATTCTTCGATTTTTCTATTGATTGCTGGAACATATACACCTTATTCACTCGTTGCAATTGGTGGGCTTCGAGGTTGGTTAATGTTTAGTTTTGTTTGGTTATTAGCAATTTTTGGAATTCTTTACTATATTTTTAATCGTGGCAGACATGTAATTCTAGACACAATTGTATACGTAGGTATGGGATGGCTGGTCATTTCTGTTGCACATCCATTATATATACGCCTAAGTTCTACTGGATTTTGGTTGCTAGTTAGTGGGGGAATTGCTTATACCGTTGGGGCCTTATTTTACACAATGAAACAAATTCCATACATTCATGTTATTTGGCATCTTTTCGTTATTTTGGGTTCAACTCTAATGTATATTTCAATACTATTCTATGTCTAATTTAAACTCGTCAGATAAGTTCTAACCGCTTCTTCGGAATTTTCTAAATTACCGTCAATTACCTTATGTTTAATTTCATTTAATACTTCCCCTAGTCTAGGACCAGGCTTAAAACCTTCTTTAATTAAGAACCTACCATCGACTGCTAACTCAGATGAAGATTTAATAGGTAATGCCATATAGCGATCCACTAAGGCCTCAGAATTTATTGGCTGACCCAAAATGTGAGCAACATCAATTGTATTAAGTAAAACATCTTTTCCCGCTTCAAATAATTCAAAATCTGTGGGTGAGTGTTCAGAAATCAGGTCAAATAAAGAAACAATTTTTTCAACTTTAATTGTCATTGCATTAGAATTTTTCCAATTATGCATAAATTTAGATATTTGGTCATTTTGAATTTTTAGTAAAATGATAATAACTCCCCAAAAACTTGTTTCCAAAGTTGGATTAAACTTTAAATTAGGATAAATTGCTAATAAATTTCCTTTTTGCGTCAAGTCGGGAATCGCTTCGTTTAATTCCGTCTCAATAAAGCTTCGAAAAGCTTCTCGAGAATTTGGCCCTAGGCCCATTTTGACAAATTCATCTCGCACTCTTTCTATCGAAATTTTGCTTAAAAGATGATGCAAATCTTTTATTGCTTCTTCTGTACAACTTTCCAAATTGAAATTCAGTTGACTCATAAAACGAACTGCACGCATCATTCTTAAGGCATCTTCATGGAACCTTTCTAACGGATCGCCAACCGCTTTAATTATATGTTTTTGCAAATCGCCTAAGCCATCAAAAAGATCGATAATTTGACCATGAGAATCCATCGCTAATGCATTAATAGTAAAATCACGTCGTTTAAGATCTTCACTCAAATTTTTAACAAATGTTACATGGTCAGGTCTTCGAAAGTCTTGATACCCTGACTCTGTTCTAAAGGTGGTAATTTCATAACCAATGCCATGATAAAGAACAGTAACGGTTCCATGCTGAATACCAGTGTCAATTGTTTTGGAAAAAAGATTTTTTACTTCTTCTGGATAAGCACTGGTTGCAATATCAATATCATGAATGTGTCTTTTGAGTAATAAATCTCTAATTGCTCCTCCCACAAAATATGCTTCAAAACCAGCTGCTTCTAATTTTTCCAGTATTGGTAATGCAGCAATAAATATTGATGGTAAATTATCTATTTTTATCATTTTAATCAACTCATTTGTTTTATAATCACGTTATTTTTGTTATGTTTAAATTGTTAAATTTTTAAAGAAAGACCTAAAATTATGCCAAAAATATACTAAAACAACTATTCTTAAACTAGTTATTAATTCTAATAGGGTGCATATTTATGGCTTTAGTTTAGACATAATCTCCGATCCTAGTAAGTCTTGCTGTTAGCGTAAATTCGCTTTTGCTTAGACATTTTTGGGGAGCTAACTTGGTATTCTCTTTCTTATATTAAAATATTCCACTAATTATATTAGGCTGTTGGTATATGGATAAAATATCTTTTGCTTATACAGTCTAGGGAATTATGTGACTCCTTTTTTCTCTGATTTTAGCACTCAGTACCTATTATATCTCAATTAAACTTAGAACACGACCATTTTCTTAACGCCCTACTAGCCTGGAACGTTGTGGACTTAGACTTATTTTTCCGTAGACGTTATATACTGATCTTATTGCGCGCGTTTTTTAAATGAATTTTGACTTTTCTTTTGGAAAAGTATTGTTATTCTTTCTGTAATGTCATAATTATATTATGTTCGCTATCATATTTAGATATTAAATACATTATGTACATCATTTTTCTCACTTAAGTAATGGATACTGTCCAACAGGAAACCTATTTCGCTAGAGGAATGGTCATTATTTCTGAAAAACATCAGGAAATAGCTAATAAGATTGATTTAAAACTTGATCGTGATTTTACTTACCTAAATGTACGCAGCGACTATAGTTTAAAAAATACCTGTCAATTATTTCGTAAATAACAACTTAACAAAAATAACTGTGCACGTCAAAGACTAGCACAGCTTATTTTTTACTTCTATATTTTAGAGAACTATTCAAAGATAAATTGAAAACAATTAAGATTATCTATCAACAATCTTTTGCTCGATATCTGGTTATTCAATTAAAAAATCCCTAAGTAGAGTCCTTTATCAACCTAATTAAAGGAGATTTTTAGCATATTTATTCTTAC
This sequence comes from Lactobacillus sp. X-49, assembly GCF_057063645.1. Taxonomy (NCBI): domain Bacteria; kingdom Bacillati; phylum Bacillota; class Bacilli; order Lactobacillales; family Lactobacillaceae; genus Lactobacillus; species Lactobacillus sp. X-49. Next base: position 168,203 of record NZ_JBXSQM010000001.1, on the reverse strand, counting down.
TCAAAAATCATCATATAAATTTTAAATATATCCATGACATATAAGTAAGTAAATATGTTATATTACCCCAAGATTATACTATTAGCCGCAACACAATTTTTTGATATTTTTTTATTTATACTCAACGATAAAGCCAAATTAGATCTATAGTAGTAATAACTTTATTCGCTACGAATTAAACATTTCCATTAAAGCTATCACCATTATTTTGATTAGATACCTGCCCGAAAATTAGTTTCTTTTATTAATTATCTTCAATTTTGCAAGTTATCGTACATATCTTGCAGTTCGGAATCTTCTGGTTCTAATTTTAAATACTTTTCTAGTAACTGCTTAACTATGTCATCAGAATGAGCTTCTGTATTAAAAAATCGTATCATTTGCTTTAAGAAGATTGCATTATCTGAAAATTCTGGATACGCTAACCAAAATTCACTTTTCGCCTTTTGCTCTTGCTCTAACCTTTGATAAGATATTGCAAGATTCCAACGAATCTGAGGTTCAATTTCATCTTCATCGAATTTACTGAACAAAGCTAAATTATCCTGATCTTTATTTTCGCGAAGATATAAATTAGATAGTTGTAGCCGTAAATCAATATTATCTGGTAAAAAATTCACACCTTTTATCAATAAATCTTCTGCTGTTTTTAAATCATTGAGTCTAATTGCAGCTAGTGCACCTTTTTCATACAAAACGGCATCCAATTCATTATAAGCGATACCAGCTTGTGCCGAACGTAAAACTTGCTCCATATCATTTTTATGCTCATAAGCCGAGACTAACAAACGGTATGCATTAGCATAATCTGGACTTTGATCAAGAACTTCATCTAAGTATTTTATTGCCTGATCATCATTTTTAACAGCTAACATCACCAATGCAGCCTGATATCTACTATCAATATCTAAAATATCACCACCATTTTTTCTAATTACTGTAGCAGCTTCTTCATAACGTCCTAATTTTGCTAAAGTTTGGAATAAACGATCACTTAAATTAACTTCACTAAAATTTTTTTGTCGTTTTAATAAATCTTGATATAATTCAAGTGCTTCTTCATATTTTCCATTAAAATAATCGAGTTCTGCAAGACCAAATTTAACAACATCTTCATCAGGTGCCAATTTTAAGGCTTTTTTTAATTTCTGATATGCAGTTTCAAATAGACCATTAGTTTGATAATAGTCTGCCTGAACTAATAAACTATCCAGATATACAGATGAATCTTCAGAAATATTATATAAAAGCGTTAGACCATCATCATCTTTACCATCATTCAATAAAATTTCAGCTAAATAAATTTTAAATAAATCTTCCTTAGGGAAGCGAGCAATTAAACTACGATAAACTTCTTTAGCAGAATCAGTAAACCCTAATCCAGTTAAATTTTCCGCCAATGAAGCTAAAACCTCTGGATCATCATTATCTAATGCTTTTTTTAGTAAGATTTTTTCTTGAGAAAAATCCTGATTTTCAAGTGAATCAAGCATCTGTTTCGAATAAGTCATTTTAAACCTTCATTTAATAAAACAATAGTTTGGTCAAAAAAATGGTGGCCATTATTTTTTGCCACCATTTTTTATAAAACTACTTAACAGCGTCTTTAAGTGCTTTCCCCGGTCTAAACGCAGGAACTACACTAGCTGGGATCGCTATTTCATCACCAGTTTGTGGATTTCGACCCTTACGAGCTGCCCGTTTTCTTACTTCAAAAGTACCAAAACCAATTAATTGAACTTTTTCATTTTTAGCAAGATCCTTTTGGATTGAACTGAAAATTGCGTCTACAGTTGCAGCAACCTTTTTCTTAGTTAAACCAGTTTTTGAAGCAATTTCAGTAACTAATACCGCCTTGTTTGCCATCTGGAATTCACCTCCCAAAATAATTTCAAATAAAATATGAAATTATTAATTTATTTCTCAAATAAGAAACAAGGAATAAATGATTATGACCAACCAATATTCCTTGTTTCAAAATATCATAAAAAGCCTAGTACAACAAGCAATTTGACCAAAAAATTATTTTTTCACATTTGCTAAATACAAACTATTTTCTCTTACGCAGAATAATTTTAAGTGGTGTTCCTATAAAATTAAAATTTTCTCGTAATTGATTAATCAAAAAACGTTGATAAGAAAAATGTAACAATTCAGGGTCATTAACAAAAACAACAAATGTTGGTGGATTAACAGATACTTGTGTCATATAATACAAACGTAATCGCTTGCCCTTAATCATTGGAGTTGGGGCTAACTTACTTGCCTCAAGAAGAAGATCATTTAACACACTCGACTGAATACGCTGAGTTTGATTTTGATAAACTTCTTTAACAAGTTGTGGGATTTGCTCAAGATTTTGTCCTGTCTTTGCGGAAACAAATAAAATTGGAGCATAATCCAGGTACTGAAATTCTTCACGAATTGTTTGAATAAATTCCTTGCCGCTATTACTATCTTTTTTCGGTAGATCCCACTTATTGACAATAATGATAATGCCGCGTCCTGCTTCATGTGCGTATCCAGCTACATGCTTATCCTGTTCACGAATACCTGTACTTGCATCTAAAACCAGACAAACTACATTTGAATGCTCTATAGCACTTTCTGCACGCATTACCGAATATTTTTCGGTTTTTTCGTAAACTTTACCACGTTTTCTGATACCAGCAGTATCAACGATTCGAAATTTAGTTCCATCTTCACCAACAAAAGGAGTATCGACAGCATCACGTGTTGTCCCCTCTTCATTATTAACAATTACTCGCTTTTCTCCAAGTAATCGATTCACAATTGAGGATTTACCGACATTTGGACGTCCAATCACACTAAAGGAAATTTGTTCTTCATTTTTTTTATCTAAACTAGTCGGTAATTCACTAACAATACGATCCAGCAAATCGCCAATACCCGTGCCGTGAACACTAGAAACAGGTATTGGTGTACCTAATCCCAAGCTGTAAAAGTCGTAAATATCCATTCTTTGCTCAGGATTATCAGCCTTATTAACAGCCAAAATCACTGGCTTTTTAGTTTGATATAGCATATGTGCAATTCTTTCATCTAAATCAGTCAGGTGATTAGTTACACTGGTCAAAATTATAATTACATCAGCTTCTTCAATTGCAATTTCTGCTTGAGCCCGTATCTCATCCTCAATTCGTCCATCTTCCCAGGTGATGCCACCTGTATCAATCAAATCAAATTTATGTCCAAGCCATTCTGCCTGAGCATAATTTCGATCACGAGTAACCCCCGGTTTATCCTCAACAATTGCTAGACGTTCATTGATAATCCGGTTGAAAAGTGTTGATTTACCAACGTTCGGTTGTCCTACAATTGCAACTACAGGTAAAACCATAAATTTTCAGCCTCCCTAAAATATAAAAAAAGCTGACTTATTGGTCAAGCCAGCCTTTTTATTACAATTAATGACGATCTTTTAATTGGTCACCGATAATATCACCTAAAGCAAAGCCACTATCATCGTTGTTCATGTACTTATTGTTCATTGAACCTCTGTTATATGAACTATGCGATTGGGAACCTTCATTATCAGAGCTCTTAGGATCAGCCGCTTTCATTGAAAGTGAAATTCGACGCTCACCTGGATCAATACTCAAAACTTTAACTTTAACAGTTTGACCAACTTTCAATACATCACTTGGTTTGTCAACGTGTTTGTATGAAATTTCAGAAACATGAACTAGGCCTTGAATGCCATCCGCCACTTCAACAAAAGCTCCGAAGTTAGTTAAAGATTTAACTTCGCCCTCAAAGATGTCACCTTCATGAAGTTCTGCTGTTGCTTGTTCAAATGGGGAAGGTTCAGTTTGCTTAATTGAAAGGGAGATGCGATGTCTATCATCATCAATACCAATTACTTTTACCTTAACATCTTGACCAGATTTTAATACATCACTAGGTTTATCAACGTGCTTATATGAAATTTCAGAAATGTGAACCAAACCGTCAACACCACCTACATCAACAAAAGCACCAAAGTTAGTTAAACGAGAAACCTTACCTTCAACTACGTCACCAACAACTAATTGTGAAGCAACATTTTCAAAGGCTTCTTCGCGCTCTTCTTCGATTAAGTCCTTGTGTGATAAAATTAAGCGATTTTTACTTGGATCAATTTCAGTAATCTTAAGCTTCATTGTTTTACCAATATATGGCTTAAGATCTGAAACATATCGATTTGAAATAAGTGATGCAGGTAAGAAACCTCTCGTTCCTACATCAACTAATAATCCACCACGTACTGATGATGTAATAGTGCCTTCGATTGGAGTACCAGCTTCAAAGTCCTTTTGTAATTCATCGTAGGCTTCTCTTTCCTTTAAACGAGTTACAGAGAAGAAGAATTCACCATTTTCCTTATCGCCGCCAGCTTTTCTTAAAACTAAAGCCTTGAAATTATCACCAGGCTTAACAGCGTCACGAAGGTCGACGTTGCGATCTGAAGTAAATTCACGACGTGGAATAACTCCCTCGACACCAGCATTTACAACACCAACATCGATTTGACCTTCTTCAACGTCTAAAACTTCAACATCTACAATATCTCCGACCTCAACTCCTTGCATTTGCTTTAATGCATCTAAAAATTGATTACTATTTTCTGACATTATTTACCTCCCGATATCATAACCTCATTTTAAATGAAAGTTAGATATTTTTCTACTGTTTTAACACCTTTTTTTGACTTTTTTTAATTTCTGCCAAAATAGAATTAACAACTTGATTAATTGTCATCTTAGTTGTATCGATTTCGACGGCTTCAGAAGCCTTTTTCAAGGGTGACACTTCTCGGTGAGAATCTTTGTAATCTCGTGCGACTATATCAGACTCAATTTCTTTTAGTGTTTTTTCACTTTTTATTCCACGTTGTTTTAAATCGAGCATCCTTCTTTGTGCACGAGACCGAGCAGTTGCTACAAGAAATATCTTAACTTGTGCATTAGGAAGAACAGTAGTAGCAATATCCCTTCCATCCATTACAACATCCATTTTTCCGGCCATTTGGCGCTGTAAATCCACCATTTTACTTCGAACACCAGCTAAAGCAGACACTTGAGAAACATTTTTCGAAATTTCAGGAGTCCGAATTTTGCGCGAAACATCCTGACCGCCAACATAAACTTTTTGCTCACCACCAACAGATTTAAGTTCAATTCCACACCGATCAATTGCAACTAAAATTTGATGCTCATCAGCATAATCAATTCCCTCTTCTTGTGCGATCACAGTACAAGCACGATACATCGCACCTGTATCAATGTATATATATCCTAATTTCTGCGCAACAATTTTTGCTACAGTACTTTTACCAGCTGATGCTGGTCCATCAATTGCTATCTGCATTCCAATTAAAAAGGGGCAACATTGTCCCTATCCTTTCTATACCATTACTTTAATATCAAGGTTTGCCCTGCTTCAATTTGTCTATTTTCATCAAGATTATTAAGTGCGACTATATCGCTAACAGTCAAATTAAATTTTTTAGCAATACTAGTCAGCGAATCACCATTTGCTACAATATATTGCTTAGGAACCCTTTCTTGAAATTCATTCTTAGCTGGTTCTTTAGTTTTTGGTTTATTTTGCACCTTAGCGTGCAACTTTACCTTAGATTTAGACTTTGGGATAATCGGTGACTTTTTTACTCTTATTTGCTTTTTACTAGATTTCTTTACTTCAACTGCCTGGTTATCTGTCTTGTTTGCTGAAGCCAAATGATAAACAATAGGTACAAGAGCAACAAGTATGATCATTAAAAATGACATTATTGCTCTCCAGATTTTAGACACAGACTTGTGTGTATTAACTCTAGATTCTGCTGGACGTAAATAATGTCGATATGGTTCTACTGGTTTTTGGTTCATTTTAAAACCCCCTTGCTTAACTTGTATAATTTTAGCATATTTAATATGAAATTTGGATAAAAAAAACGACCGGATCTGGTCGTTTTATAAAATTAAATTTTATTGATTATTTTTTTTGAAGTATTTACGAACAAAAGGTTTAATAGTCTTCAAAATTGTTTCAAATAGTAAGAAAACAACTACACCATTAATTAATCCTTTTAGTAAGTTAAAAGGTACAATTATGCCAAAAATATAGGCACTCATAGATGGAATATGAAGCAACTGTCCCAAGTAAATCTTCTCGGTAAAATTTAACAAACCGCTGTAACCGTTTATTGCTGGCAATTTAGGTACAGCTGTCACTGCATAAAGTGGAGTCAAAACTAGTGCATTAAGTATTGATAAAACGACCGTCATTGCTAAAATTCCTAAAACAATTCCAAGAATCGGCTTAAAATGACGCTTAAAAATATTCGTTTCATCAGCATTAAGATTTTTTGTTGAATAATAAAATGGTAAAGCAAACGAAATAGTCGCTAATAAGGCAGCAATTTGACCGACAATGCTTGGGAGTGCAAATCCTTTATAAATTAGATTAATAATCATTCGAATACACGCAATGAAAATTCCTGGACCTGCACCAAATAGAAAAGTTCCAATTGTAATAATTACATCAGAAAAATCGAATTTCAAAAAACTAGCAACTGGCAATGGAAATGCAATTTCCATTACGACAAACGCTATTGCTCCTAGCAATGCATAGGCAATAATATTAGCTAAATTACTTGAATTTTTTCGTTTCAAAAAACTTACCTCCAAAAGTAATAATAAGTCTGTTGCTTCTAGCAACAGACTTATTTAAAAGTAAGCATAAGATTATCCAAGCTTTTAAGTTAGTCTGCCTTCTTTCATCTAGACTTTAACTATCGGTATTCTTAAAGAATTCCACCACTTACGTGGGTCGTGGACTCACACCACCGGTCGGGATTTACACCCTGCCATGAAGACAACAAACTGATATATTTGATTACAATTACATACTAGTCTAAGCGCTTTAATCTGTCAACCTCAGCATGTGTCAATTCACGATATTTTCCTGAAATAAGCGAGTCTAAGGTTAAAAAAGAGTATTTTTCACGCGCAAGTTTTTTAACTTGATGATTCACTGCTTTAAACATTTTTTTAACTTGATGATAGTGTCCCTCATGAATTGTTAATTGAACAAGTTGAAAATTTTTTTTCCTATCACTGCGAATAATTTTAACTTTTGCCGGTGCAGATTTTTTATGATCAAAAATGACACCGTGAGTTAGTCTGGCTATTTCTTCTGGTAACAATTGTCCGTTAATTTTTGCCAAATAGACTTTGGACACTTGGTTGCGGGGATGCATCAGTAAATTAGCTAGTTCTCCATCATTAGTCATAAGCAACAGACCAGAAGTATCATAATCCAGGCGCCCAACTGGATACAATCGATATGGTAGTTCAGAAAAATAGTCAGCTACGGTTTTTCTTCCCTTATCATCACTAACCGTAGAAACTACACCACGAGGTTTATAAAAAAGAAATGTATGCAAGCTTTCACGCTCAATAGGCTCACCATCAACAGAAATATTACTAAATGTTTCAACTTTTGTCCCCAATTTAGTAATTACTTTACCGTCAACTGTTACCCTACCCTCTTTAATCATTATTTCTGCTTTGCGACGAGAAGCAATCCCTGCCTCCGCAATTACTTTTTGTAAGCGTTGTAAAACCATTATTTTTCTCCTTCGCGTTGATATTTGAGTAAATTCTTATCTACCTGCCCTTTCGCTGATAACAGATCTATTTCCCCCTCAACATTAATGATGTCATCTTCAAAATCCTCAATTAAAGGCAAATCTGCCAAGCTTTGATAACCGAAATATTGTAAAAAATATTCACTAGTAATATATAAATTTGGATGTCCTGGGACATCTTTTTTACCTTCAATTTTTATCAAACCGCGCCAAATTAATGTCTGTAGTGCGCCAGAAGAGTTAACTCCTCTTATTGTATCAATCTCAACTCGCGTTATTGGCTGCTTATAAGCAATAATTGAAAGTATCTCCAAAGCTGATTGGCTCAGTGTTTTGGTAAGATTTTTTTGAAAAAAGCCGGTCACAATTTCACTAACTTCTGGACGAGTTGTTAATTTATAGCTATGATCAAGATGAACCACTTGCAAACCCGTATCTGCATTTTGCTTAAGTTTTTTCTTTAATTTTTTGCTAAGCTCCCTTAAGGCAGAAGAATCAATTTGTAATAATTCACACAAATTATTACTTTCTAATCCACTATCACCAGCAAGATACAGTAACGCTTCTAACTGCGCCATTTTACTCACCATTTTAACCAATTCTTTCTATTTCCAAATCTCCAAATGCACGTGATTGTCGAACCTTGATTTGTTGCTTTTTACATAGCTCTAATAAAGCCAAAAAAAGACCAATAACATCTGATAAACTGTTCAGTTGGTCACTACACGAAAAAAAGCTAATTGTTTTTTCAGTAGCAAGCTTACACTCTAAAAAATCAGTCATTTCAGTAATTGATGTTTCATTAGATGCAATAGAAACATTATCTAAATGGCTAATTTTTAAACGTTGTAAAACCACAATAAATGTATTGACCAATTGCGAAGAGGTAATTTTGCCCAGCGGCAATGGATCTATCTTTTTAGTTTGTGGCACACTTTCTTCTTTTGCCGCCGTAATTGGAACTTCTTCATTTCTCTTTTTAAAATACAACGAAACTTTTTTGAAAACAGAATATTGCACCAATTGTTGAACTAATTCATCACGTGGATCTTCTTCAAGTTCTTGATTATCAGTAAAATCATTCTTTGGTAATAGGGATTGTGACTTAATCCTTAGTAGCATTGAAGACATTACAAAATATTCACCAGCAACTTTTAAATTCAAGCGCTGCATCTCATGCAAATAAGCTAAGTATTGACTAGTGATTTGCGCAATAGGAATATCATAAATATCAATTTTCTGAGATTTAATTAAGTGAAGAAGTAAATCAAGTGGTCCTTCGAAATTAGGCAATTCTAAAGTTAAATTATTAGTCATATTCTTTCATTTTGTCAAATATTTAATTAAATAAATCCATTCAGGCACAGCTGTAATTTTTTTATTAGGATTACTACTAGCTAACTCTTGAATAGCCCGAGATTCATATTTAGATTGACGATAATCTGGCGCAAGTGAGATATAGCGAATTATAATAAAATGATCATCATTTTGAATACCGATTACGCCGATAAAATTAGCTTCTTTTTCTCGATATAAATATAGTTGAAACTCTGAGCTAGCCTTGTTCAGTTTAATTTCTTCTTTTAAGTTATCAAGATTTTTAAATTCAGGCAAATAGGATAATAATCCCATTGCAACTTTTTCTTGATCTTTTTTACATTCAATTAACAAAATAAATCACCTATGTTCGCGGATGCGTTCTAGTATAAACTTCTAAGATATGCTTTTGAGTTAAGTTTGTATATATTTGCGTCGTGCTAATATCCGTATGCCCAAGAATTTCTTGCACTACACGTAAATCTGCACCATTTTCAAGTAGATGAGTCGCAAATGTATGGCGCAGTGTATGAGGTGTAACATTTTTAGAAATGCCAGCCAATTGACAATAACGTTTGATAATTTGCCAAACCGCCTGTCTTGTTAGTTGTCCGCCACGATTATTAAGAAAAATATAATCACTATTTTTCCCAACTTTCAGAAGTAATGTATCTCGTACTTTTTGCTGATAGTTTTCAATCCATGAAATTGCTACCGAACTAATTGGAATGAGCCGCTCCTTATTTCCCTTTCCAAATACTTTTAATAATCTCAAATCAGCATGTAAATCATCAAATTTAAGATTAATCAATTCACTTACTCTAATTCCAGTTGCGTACAGTGTCTCAAGTAACGCTCGGTCACGTAATCCCAATTTTGTTTTAATATTGGGTTGAGCCAAAAGATCATTTACTTCTTTAACACTTAAAGCTACAGGTAAAACATGCCGTTTCTTAGGTGAATCAATTTCTTGCATCGGATTAAGTTTCTGAATATTCTGACGTACAAGCCATTGATAAAACTTTCGCAAACTTGAAATCATTCTACTAATTGAAGTGGTCGCTTTTTTTTGATCTTGTAATTCAGCCAAAAAAGCATCAATATCAACAGTTTTAGTTGGCCATGACGTAATATTTTCTTTTTTCAAAAAGGCTAAAAAACTAATTAAATCTTGTCGATATGCCACAATGGTGTTATCACTTAAACCACGTTCAATTTGACTATAACGTAAATAATCCTCAACTTCTTCTAGTAAATCATTCATTTTCTTTAACTTCAGGATCATTAATCAATGTAATTGACCCGGCATCCTTATCTTCAGTAATATATTTTGCCTTTAGCAAACGACCTATAGCTCGCTTAAACGAGGATTTAGAAATACCAAAATAATTTTTAATTTCTTGCGCATCGGATTTATCATAAAAGGGCAAAGTTTTTGTATTCTTACGGCGTAAACTCATTAAGATCATTTGAGCATCATCATCAATCTCTTCAAAAGCTCGTGGCAAACTACTTAAATTCAAGCGACCATACTGACTAATACCAATTACTCGACCCTTAAACTGCTCGCCTAAACGGAGTGGTCGTACCATTTGAGATGCATGGACAAAACCAAGATAATACTCACTAGTAATGACAAATGCTCCAATTTCACGACTAGCATAAACCGTACCAAAAATATCCTTATTTTTCATTTTATCAGGAAAATGGGCTGCCAATTGTTCAAAAATACTTTCATCTGCCAATTTTGCCCAGATACGATCTTTGCTGTCAGTTTCAAGATGAACCAAAAGTTGGTCATCAATTCTCGGCCAGCGCTCTTTATCAAATGGTAGATCATCAACTGAAACAACAACTTCTTTATCAGGTAGTCCAATATCCACAAAAACACCCAAATCATACTTAATATCAGTTACTTTGCTCCAACCATATTGATCAGCTTGAGCAAAAGGTAAAAATTGTGTCATTTCACGATGATGTTGCTTATCATCATATAAAAAACCTTGTACTTGGCTACCTAAACGTGGAGTTTCCTCCTGAGTAATCTCCTTACATTTCAATTCGTAAGTAACTCCATCTACTTGAACATAAAATGCATCATCATTTTGATCAATTATTTTCCCTGTTGCAATTGTGCCAAGCATAGTTTCAATCTCCTAAATCAAATAAATTTTCTTTTAACAAGTATAACATTTTAACTAATTAAATTAACATAAGTCAACTAAATTTCATCTTTGATGTACTTTTATGAATAAATACTGAGCAAAATAAATAGCCAGTTTGAAAACTGGCTATTTATTAATTTGCTAATTGTTATAAATTAGAAACTTCACCTTGGTAAATTGCACCACGCCGAGCATCAATCGTAATAGTCGATTCATTAGCAATTTTATCAGTTGCATCTGTAACACCAACTACAACTGGAATACCTAGTGATAATCCTACTACAGCTGCATGTGAAGTTAAACCTGAAGACTCAACAACTAAACCTGAAGCCTTTTTAATTGCAGGTAAGTAATCAGGATCGGTAGTTTTTGCAACTAAAATATCACCCTCTTGAACCTTACTGTTTGCTTCATCGGCGCTTCTAACAACCACAGTTTTACCAACAACAGAACCGTTACCAACGCCTAAGCCCTGAGCCAACTTGTTACCAATGATTTGTAACTTCATCAAGTTGGTTGTACCAGAGTCACCAACTGGTACTCCAGCAACAATAATTACTAAATCACCATCTTTGACATAGCCCTGTTCTTTAGCAACTTTAGCTGCTACTTCAAACATATCATCAGTTGATGCAGGCTTTTCAGTAATCATGGGTTGAACGCCCCAAGTAATTCCAAGTGAATGTTGAATATTTTCATCAAATGTTAAAGCCAAAATATTGGCATTTGGACGATACTTAGAAATCATTCTTGCAGTATAACCAGAGTTAGTAGCAGTAATGATAGTTTTTACACCTAATTCTTGAGCAGTACGAACAACTGATTCACCAATTGCTTCAGTAACATTTGAACCCTTGTATTCTTCAAATCTTTGAAGAGCCAAAGTATTACGTTTAAGCATTTCATCTTCGGTTCTTTCATCAATTTCTGCCATGGCTTTTACCGCATTAATTGGATAAAGACCATTAGCTGATTCTCCAGATAGCATTGTTGCATCAGTTCCATCCAATACAGCATTCGCAACATCAGATACTTCAGCACGAGTTGGGCGAGGATTTTCCTGCATTGAATCCAGCATTTGAGTAGCAGTGATTACTGGCTTACCTAGGGCATTAGCTTTCTTAATTAAATCCTTTTGAACAAATGGGACATCGATAAATGGAATTTCAACTCCCATGTCACCACGTGCAACCATTAATCCATCAGAAACTTGTAAAATTTCATCAGCGTTATCAATACCCTCTTGAGATTCTATTTTGGGATAAATCTTAACATAATCGCACCCAGCGTCTTCGCACAACTTACGAATATCTAAAATATCTTGGGCTTTGCGAGCAAATGAAGCAAAAATAAAGTTAATTCCATGTTCTAAACCAAATCTGATATCACTGGTATCCTTTTCAGTAATTCCTGGAAGACGAATTTCAACACCAGGTGCATTAACACCTTTCTTTGATCCAATAACACCTGTATTTTGAGCCTCACAAATTAACTCTTTGTGTTCGTCGTCTTTTTCTTTAATTAATAAATCAACTAAACCATCATCAATTAAAACGTGACCACCAACATGGGTATCATCATAAAGACCAGCATAGGTAACGTGAATTTTTTCCTTGTTACCAGTTTCAGAATCATCCATAGAAACTCTTATTACATCACCTGTATTAAGAGTGAATTTACCACCCTCCTGATCAGTAGTTCTAATTTCCGCACCCTTAGTATCAAGAGCTATTCCCAGAACCAAACCGGTCTCCTTTTCAACTTGACGAACCATATTCATCCGTGAAAGATGTTCTGCATGGTCGCCATGTGAAAAATTAAAACGAAATACATTTGCACCAGCTTTGGCTAAAGCCGTAATAGTTTCAATATCATTTGAAGCTGGTCCTAATGTACTAACAAGTTTAGTTTTCTTCATTTATAACAATCTCCTCAAAATTGACTATTTAGTCATTTCATCATTTATATCTACTAACGTTTCATCGCTGTGATGCTTTTCATCAAACAAATCCAGAATATCATGTGTTTCTAGTTGACCATTCTCCATACCGACAGCTAAACCGCCTTTACCATCAAGAAGCAACTTAACAGCATAATTTCCCATCTTTGTAGCATTGATTCTATCTAAAACAGTTGGTGATCCACCACGTTGCATATGTCCCAAGACATTAGCTCTAGCATCAAAATCACCATATTTCAGAAGCTCCGTTCTGAAATCTTCAGCATTCATTACACCTTCAGCTAATACTATAATTCCGTTATCCTTACCATTTGCAAAACCACGCTTCAAAGTTTCAGCAATCTCTTTAACGTCATATGACCGCTCAGGAACTACAATAGCATCCGCACCACTTGCTAAACCAACTCGCATAGCAATGTCGCCACAACCACGACCCATTACATTAACAATAAATACACGGTGATGACTACTAGCTGTATCGCGAATCTTATCAATTGCTTGTAATGCCGTATTGCAAGCAGTATCCAGTCCAATTGTATATTCAGTATACGGAATATCATTATCAATTGTACCTGGAAGACCGATAGAATTAATTCCCATCCGAGTTAAAGCAAGAGCACCATGATAAGAACCATCACCACCAATTACAATAACAGTATCAATATCGTGCTTCTTTAATTGCTCAACACCTTTTTCTTGCACCTCTTTTTGTGCAAATTCAGGGTATCGGGCACTATAAAGAAAAGTTCCACCTAGATTAACCATGTGATCAACATTTTCAGCAGTCAAAGTAATAAAGTCTCCTGCCACTAACCCGGCAAAGCCATAACGAATACCAACAACGCCAAGTCCATTATGAATTGCAGTCTTCGTAACGGCTCTAATAGCTGCATTCATACCAGGAGCGTCGCCACCGCTCGTTAAAATACCAATTCGTTTCATGAATTCACCTCATCAACTTTTTATTGTGTAATTTCTCACATCCTCTAAATTCTAACATTTTTTCAAGAAAAAATCTCATAAAAAATAATATATTTGCTTATTTTAGCAGCTTTTAATTATGATAGCGTTAACAAATGCTTACAGTTTAATTTTTAAAGTTAATCAGCCTAAGATTATTTAAAACATATTGCTTTTGACTATTATCAAAGCGATCATTTTGCACTTTAACACTAAGTAAGTAGATATTTCCCACCTTTAAAATCGCTTGTATTTTTTCATAAACATTTGGAAAGATCACAATATCCTGCCTACTAGTTAAATCAACAAACTCAGTAAAAGCCATCATTTTGCTCGCTTTAGTTTTAATCAGTTTTAAGGAAGTTAATTTCCCCACTGCAATCCCTCTATCATTAATATCAAATTGATTTAGTGATTTAGCTTTAAACTTAGTTGCGTATCTTTGAACAGCCACTAAAGGTGAAGTCATAGTAGAAAAGCCCATAACTTCTTCTTCCATCGCAGCTTTTTCCTGATTAGTCGGAGGTGAAACATGTTTAATTGGCACCCCACCTAAACTTTCAGAAAGTGCTAAATTATGGCCTGTCAATTCGATATTTTCAATAATTTCTTGACTATTTTCTAATAATTCATTGCGATTAGGATTGATACTATCAAAACATCCCGCCTTAATCAGTAATCTGATTACTTTGGGCTGAATATATTTTGAATCAACTTGTCGTAAAAAATCTCCAAGTGAAACAAACTTTTTTTGTTGCCGGATAAAAACTATCTGTTCCAGAAAATCAGACCGAATATTTTTAATTGTCCGTAAACCGACTAAAATTTGTCCATCAACTACCCTATATTCTAAGTCACTTTTATTGATATCAGGTGGAAGAATTTTTACCCCTACATTTTGAGCACGCATAATTAAATCATTAGTCTTGTGACGATTGGCACTATTTGAGTTAAGCAATGCAGCAAAAAATTGGGCTGGGTAGTGAACCTGTAGATAGGCCAACCAAAATGCAATTTTAGTATATGCAACTGCATGTGATCGATTAAAGCCGTAATTAGCAAATTGTTCAATATAATCATAAACTCGCTCGGCCTTTTCTTTTGATCTTCCCTTTTTTACTGCTCCGGCAATAAATTTAAATCTTTGCTTTTCAATGACAGTTTGATTCTTTTTAGACATTGCACGACGAAGAATATCAGCTTCACCTAACGTAAAACCAGCCATGGTTCTTGCTGTCTGCATAACCTGTTCTTGATAAACCAATATACCATAAGTTGGAGCTAAAATTTCTTTTAAGCTTGGATCGGGATAAGTCACTTTGACTTTGCCTTGCTTACGTGCAATAAACGTTTGAATATTTTTCATTGGACCTGGTCGATATAATGCGTTGACAGCTATCAAATCTTCAAAGTTATCAGGTACTAATTGTCGTAATACAGACCTAATTCCACTTGATTCAAATTGAAAAATTAAATCAGTATTACCAGATTGAAACAGCTTTATTGTTTCCGAATCATCAAGAGGAATTTGCCTGACATCAAAATTTTTATTCTGATAACGAATCATGTTTTCAGTATCGCCTAAAATTGTTAGGTTGCGTAATCCTAAGAAATCAATTTTTAATAGTCCTAAAGATTCAACATATTTTTTTGTTTGTTGGGTAACAGGAATGCCAAATTGACCAGCTTGTAGTCCAGATATTGAAGCAATCGAATTATCACTTAACACCAATCCAGCAGCATGAATTGAATAATGCCGTGGTAACCCTTCTAATTCTTTAGCAGTTTGAAATAACAGTTTATTTTTACTACTGGCGTTAACTAGCAACTGCATTTCGGTTGAAATTTTATATGATTCACTTAAAGTGATTTTTCCCTTTGAAAAAGGTACACTTTTTGACCATTTATTCATTTCAATTTCGCTCAGACCAAAAACGCGACCGGTGTCTCGAAGTACCTGCTTAGCTGCTAAGGTTCCAAAAGTTAAAATTTGAGCAGCATGATCCATGCCATATTTTTCAAACATATATTGAATTACTTGATCGCGTCGATTGTCGGGAATATCTAAGTCAATATCAGGCATTTCATGACGAGCAGGATTCAAAAAACGTTCAAATAACAAATTATATTTAAGTGGATCAACTTCAGTGATTTGTAATACATACGAAACAAGTGAGCCACAAGCAGATCCTCGCCCAGGGCCCGTTGTAATTTTAATTCGGTGACAATAATTAATCACATCCCAAACAATCAAGAAATAATCATTAAATCCCATTTGATCAATAATGGTTAGCTCATAATCTAATCGCTTTTGGTATTCGATAGGAATCCGCTGCTTGAATCGATAATGCAATCCTTTTTGTGATAAGTAAACAAGATATTCCTTTGAACTTGGAAATTTATTTTGTTTAAATTTAGGCAAAACTGGCGTTTGAAACTTAATCTTAGCATTACATTTTTCAGCAATTTTCCAAGTATTGTTCAGTGCTTCATCAAGATCCATTTCATGATAGCGGTTATGTAGCTCTTCTACATTAGGTAAATAATGTGATCCATTTTGTTCAGATAATTGTTCCACATTTTGAAGAAGATTTCCTTTTTTTATTGCTTGTAATGTGTGCTGTAAGAACTGATCTTGAGGCTTTAAATAGCGTGTATCTTCCACACTGACCAAAGGTAAGTCAAATTGTTTAGCCAATGTTTGAACATAAGCCAGATAATTTTCTTGTCTCTTTGCTGCATAAACACCTAAATAAAGCGAACTCGATTTTGGAATCAAAGACTGCAATTGACGAATAAAATCATGCCCTAATTGCTCATTTTGTTTTTGCAAATTTAGCAGTTCACTTTTTGTATTTGCAGGCACAATTAAAATTAAATTATCAAGATATTTTGTCAATTTAATTAAGGTCAATATTCGGTTATTATTTCCATTTTCAGTCAACAAGTTAATTTTACTCGACAAGCGTAAAAGATTACGATAGCCATCATCGTTTTTAGCCAAAACAACTAAATCATAGAGGTTTGTATTATCAATCAAACCATTCAGTCTAACTTGCATACCTAATATCGGTTTAATCCCTACTTCTTGAGCTATTTCATAAAAGTTCACCAATCCATAGGTAACATTGATATCCGTAAGACTAACAGCTTCGTATCCCTGAGCTTTAGCTGCTAAAAGTAACTCTTTAATTTTAATTGGACTTTCTAAAAGTGTAAAAGCACTAATATTTTGCAATGAAGCAATTTTCATCTTGAAGCCGCCTTTCTATATAATTAGTATAACAAAAGATTGGTTTTAAATTTGAAAACCTGATTAATCTCTGTTAAAATTCATTTATGAAAGAGGGAACTACTATGGGTCGTTATATCATTACTATCGGCTGGAGTGTTGTCTATATGTTGATTGTGGGGTTCATTGCCGCACCTTTGACTCAAACTGTCTTTAATCTTAACGATGCTTTAATTGTTGGCTTGATTTTTGGATTGGTATTTGCAGCAATCATACCAACCATCACTGCACATTCAAGTAAAGACAAGAGCAAGTACTCAAAGCTGAAATAGTTCAACTTAAGAAATATTTTATTAATAAAAAAGGTCGACAAACTAATTGTTATCTAAACATTAGTTTGTCGACCTTTTTGTTTGGTTTTTATTTAAATAGATAATTAATAGTATTATCTACTTGTATATCACCTTTAGTTAAAAAAGTTTTAAACATTTGCACATAATCTTGATCAAGAGTTAATTCAATCTCATCCATATGATATGCAGGATAGAAACCACCTCCCATAGCTCGGTAATTGTTTACAGCTAAACGATAAACTTGTTCATCCTCAATCGCTTTTCCATTAAGTTCAAACTTAATTAATCTATTACCTACAGCTCGATCAATTTTTGCTACATATTTAACAGGATAAAAAACATCAAAATTAAATAGCTGATCCTGCCATTTAGGTGCAAAACCAACTTTTCCTTGCTCATCTTTCATTAAGAAAGATAAACTATACTCAACAATCTGGCGTAATTGTTTTCCTGTCAGTCTAACTCGACATAGCTGATTGGCATAGGGATAATTAAGCAAAATGTCTCGCATAGTCACTTCCTGCCCAAAACCTTTAGCTGTTTCACTCATGACAGCTGTCGCCGATATATCTGCACTAGTGAAAAAAAGCTGCATTTGTTGTAATAAATTAATAAATGGTGCACCCTTAAGCCTTGCTTGATTAGAATCACCAATTAGAGCCGGTTGTTTTAAATGTGCTAACGGCTGATCGAGCCACAATTGAGCTTTTTGATTAAGTTCAGACGCTAAGTCATTTATTTTAGTATCAGGTAGAAAATCTTTAGTATCAATTAATTTTGCAGATAAATCCAGAATTTCTTTAGTGGCATCATCAATTTCTAAAATTACTTCACCGATTGCTTCACCACGATAACCTGGCTGAACAATTGCAGTATTATTCATTACCAAATTAATTTTTCGATGCTGATGTCCCGTTAAAAAGACATCAATTTCAGGAATTTCGTTTAAAATTCGATATCCTTCATTTTCCCCAGTAGCTGGCTCAGTTTTCTTACCAGTCAGAGGATTAGCTTCAAAGCCACCATGATAAATCACTGCCAAGACATCAACTTGCGGACGTAAAATTTGTGCATATCTTTTAACTTGCTCAAAAGCAGAAACAAACTTTAGCCCTGTTACATTCTGTGCTGGTTCCCAAGTTGGGATACGCTGCGTAGTAACACCAATTAGCCCGATTCGAACACCAGCTTTATTTATAATACAGTAATTTTTACCCAAAGCTGGCTGATCATCTTTTATGTTTAAAACATTTGCATTTAAAAATGGAGCATGGTTTGCAGCAATATAATTACTAAGGTAGTTCAAACCGTAATTAAAATCATGGTTACCTAAGCAACGTGCGTCATAGCCAATTTGATTTGTCAGTTCTGTATATGTCTTTAGTGCAGTATATGTTTTATCAAGATGAATATAAGAAGCTAAAGGTGACCCTTGTAAATAGTCACCAGTATCAGTGACCACAACATGATCTTCTCCATACTTCTGTCTTTCATAATTAATAACACTGCTAACTCTGCTCAAACCGAACGGAGCTTCATAGAAAGATTGATTTTGGTAATCAGTTGGTAAAATATAGCCATGGATATCACTTGAATTTAAAAATACAATTTTCATTATTTATCTTTCTTCTGGGAAATTTTTTTGAATAAAAAAAACACCACAACTGGTGTCTTTTTTATTGGTTGTCACTGCTGCTAGTTTCGTTTACAACTTGACGCCCCTTATAATAACCTTTGGGTGAAACGCGGTGGCTCAAACGGTATTCACCAGTAGTTGCATCATAATGCATTGCCGGAACAGCTAACTTAATATGACCACGACGTGAACGTTTCTTTTGCTTAGAAGTATGTCTCTTAGGAACTGCCATTTAATTGATCTCCTTTATTGTAGAATTACGTTTTTAAAGTATTATCAAGATACTTAAAACGCCTCACGATTGTTAATGATACTATTGTATCTCAAATAAATCAAGTTATATTAGTTATTCTTATCTTGTTTGTGTCCACTTGAGCCACCAATCCAGCCGATCACGATCCCAATAATAATCATTACAACCAAAATAATGATTAATGGCAGTTTTAATTTGAATAAGCCAAAATTGATAGCCACATTATCAGTATTCATTACAACAAATATAACCGCTAATAAAATGAGAATTAAACTGAGTACTAATTTGATTTGTTTAGCTTTACTTTTCATTATTCTGTACTACTTTCTTGACGCATACTTAAGAGAAAGCTTATCGCCGATTACTGGAAAAATATTATATAGCTTGGACAAAAAAGCTAAACTAATTGGTAAATTTAATTCACGCTTAGCACTTCCAAAATAGTGAACTACCTGCCACGCAACATCATCTGGATCTAACATGTATTTTTCAACATTTTTTACGTAGTTTCCACTTTCATCAGCAATATTAAAAAAGTTAGTATATACGGGGCCTGGGTTAACAGTCATCACTTTGACACCGAATGGTTTTAATTCTAAGCGTAATACATTAGAAAATTGGATAACAGCTGCTTTTGTTGCACTATATGCAGCTGACTTTACCGTCGGAATTTTGCCAGCAATTGAACCAAAGTTAATAATTTGACCAGTTTTTTGATCAATCATGAGTCTACCAATCAAACGCGTAAAGTACATTAACCCTAATACATTAACCTGAAACATTGCAGTTACTTCATGTCGATCCATTTCGACAAAATTGCCAAACTTACCAAATCCTGCACAATTAACTAAATAATCGACATGCTTTGTTATCTTAATAATTTTTTTGAATGTTGCATCAATTTCTTCGCTCACGCCCATATCGGTTACAAAAGTGTGGGCAATTACTCCTGAAAGTTCATGTGCTTCAGCAGCAAGTTTATCAAGCTTATCCTTACGTCTTGCAATTAAAATAACAGTTGCCCCCCGGCCAGCACTTTCAAGAGCAATTGAATGCCCAATACCGCTTGAAGCTCCTGTTATAACAACAACCTTGTTTCTCAATGAATCACTCATTTTTTTCACCTTTCATTGGAATTGATACCCGATCAAAATCATTTGCTAATTTTGTATTGGGAAAAACTTTTTCTGCTTGCTTCACTAACTTTTTGGCTTTTACGCCTAAATATCTGGCTGAAATGTGATCCAAATATAAGCGCTTAACACCATTAGCGCGAGCAATCTTAGCAGCTTCCACAGCTGTGGAGTGATAATATGAATGAGCCAAATCTGCTTCGTTACCAGCAAAAGTGGACTCATGAACCAGAATATCAGCATTTTGAGCCAACTTAGCAATTACTGGTGTCGCACGTGTATCGTAAATAATGGTAACGATTCTTCCTTCTTTATTTGGTCCCAAAAAGTCTTTACCATTTAAAGTAGTACCATCAGCTAAATCAATTGTCTCTCCATTCTTTAGTTTACCAAGTAATGGACCATTAGGTATATTATATTGCATTAATTTATCCATTAAAAGTTCACCTTGACGTGGATTTTCAACTATTCGATAGCCAAAACTTGGAACACGGTGAACTAATTTTTCAGCATAAACTTTAAATCCCTGACCTTCGTATATTAGTCCACCTTCATCTAATACAACAAACTTAATTGGATATGAAACTTTTGTTCGGGAAACTTTCAAGGCTGTTCGCACAAATTGTTCTAATCCCGCTGGTCCATAAATTGTTATTGGACCAACATCACCTTGAAAAGACCTTGTGGCAAGTAATCCGGGTAATCCAAAAATATGATCACCATGATTATGTGAAATGAAGATTTTGGTCACCTTTCGAAGTCTGATATTTGTCCGTAAAATTTGATGTTGCGTTGCTTCACCAACATCAAATAACCATATTTCATTAATTTCATCTAACATTTTTAAGGCAATACTTGAGACATTGCGCTGTTTAGAAGGTTGCCCAGCTCCTGTACCTAAAAATTGTAATTCCATAATTTTCCTATTCTAGAATTTAGCGTGCCTGACAATTGTTTTAACTATAAAAGCACTGTAATATTTTGAACCAATTGGTGTCGGATGTGTATTATCATCATAAAACCAATTGGGATGATTTTTGGAGTAATTGTACCAATCAATGATAGTAAGATTATGATACCGTTTAGCAGCTTCAATTAACAATTGATTAACCTGATTTTGCCATGGCTTATCTGGAACATGCGTATTTATCCAAAAGACATGACGATTCGAACCAACAAGTTTCATCAATTGATCTAAATCAGATATTGGAAATGAACCATTAGTTCCTAAACCAATTAACACGTTATCTTCTAAGGCATTTTGAGCTTTATAATGATTTAACAAATCCAAAGCAACGTTAGCCTGACGAGAAACAGCTGCATCAATCACTGCCTTTGGCATTAACCGCGTTAAATTATTACTTGAACCAGCCATAACAGAATCACCCACTGCCGTCAATTCAATTTTTTGGGCAAGTTGGATGTCAATTTGTGAAATATAATATTTCATGTAAGATTTGTTAACAACATGCTTGATAGCGTTTTGTTTCGCTTCATCTATTATTTTAGCTTTTTTACGTGTTTTTTTCTTAGCTTTTTTCAATTTCGCAATTAAAACTTGATTATCTTTTTCTTGTTGTTGCCGATTGCTTTTGATTCTTAAAGCAAGTTGTGACTTGGTAAAATCTTCTGCCTTAACAATTGGTGAAATGGTAATCGCAAAGCTCCCTAAAATTAGAATTAGACTTGCAATTATAGCTTGACTTTTAATTAGATAATTGCTTGTTTGCATATTGAAAACTTGTTGTAAGTAAATTTTAGTCTTTTCCCAATTGATTTTTCCAAATGGTTTTTCAATCAAGCGATAAGCAATTTCACTAAAAAGCAAAATCAAAATAATTTCGATAACATGATATAAAAGGACATGATCAGCCATATCTGAAATTTTATCTTCAAAAAATATCATTACTGGAAATTGGTAAAGATATATTTCGTAACTACGTGATCCTAACCAGTTAAATATTGGATTAGTTAGCAATTGATTCCAATGACTACCAGGATGTGCTATAACGGCTACCATCAGGACAACCAAAATAGTAAAAAACAGCATCCCCCCATAATAAGGAACGGATCTTTGAGGATTCATTAACGGATTAAAAAAAAGAATTACTATTCCAATTAATGCTATTAAACCTACGCTATCTAACAAATAAACATCACTTGGTCTAATTATTTCTTTTAACTTGTCAATTGGCCATACTACTGCTAAAGAAGCACCTAAACCTAATGCAAAAAAACGCGTATCTGTTCCATAATAAATTCGATTAATATCTATCCCAAGATAGTGCATTATGGCCATTTCTATAGCCGAAGCCAACGAAAATGTGAACAAAAGCCAAAACATCTTTTTTCTTTTTTTGCCATATTTTACTAATAAGAAAATTACTAATGGCCACAACAAATAAAATTGACCGTTTATTGACATTGTCCATAAATGAACAAACGGAGATTCATTAGCCGCAAATCTTTCAAAATAACTTTGACCATTTAAGATTTGCCAAAAATTATAAACATTTAATAAATTAGTAAATACTATTTCACTCAGTTTAGCAAGTAAATTTCGTTGAAACAGAAGAATATATGTCGCCGAAAGCCATAGAACAGTAATCAATGGCGGATACAATTTTTTTAGTCGGCTTAAATAAAAGCCCTGATTATCAAAAGTTCCGTTTTCATCATATGCTTTGAGCATTTGACAAGTTACAAGATACCCAGATAACACAAAAAAAATCGGTACCCCAAGATAACCACCAACAAAAGTATCAGGTGCGAGATGATATAAAATCACTCCAACAACTGCTAATGCTCTAAGTCCAGAATATCCTGTAATAAACCGATTTTTTGTCATATTTTCAAACTTTTCTATTTATTTTTATTGAACAAACTCAAAATTGAATGTTCCAATGACTACATCATCACCATCAACAGCTCCTTTTGCACGAAGAGCATCATCGATTCCCATATTTTTTAACTGACGAGCTAGACGAACTACACCATCATGATAATCTAAATTAGTTCGCTTAACTAGACGTTCTAACCGCTCACCTTTAATCTCAAAGACATGATCTTCAAGTTTAATAATTGTAAATTTTTCATTAACAGAATCCTCTTGATACTTATACTCTTTAATTCTGGGTTTATCTTCAAGTTTAAGTAACGCCTGTTCCTTTTCAGTTTGTTCCACTAAAGAAGCAGTATCTTGCATTAACTGCTCTACTCCTTGGTGCGTAACACTTGAAATTGCATAGATCATAGAATTAATTCCCATTGTTTTTAACTCTTGCTTAAATTCAGTTAATTTTTCTTCGGCTCCTGGAATATCAAGTTGAGTTGCAACAATTATTTCATGGCGCTTTTCTAAATCTTTATCATAAAGTAATAATTCTTTACGAATTTTTTGATAATCTTCAATTGCCCGGCGACCGTTAGCAGGATCCATTGATACTAAATGTAAAATTACTTTTGTTCTTTCAATATGACGTAAAAACTGGATCCCTAGACCTACACCTTGACTTGCACCTTCAATTAAACCCGGTAAATCAGCCATTGAAAAATCACGTCCATCAGGAAGAATAACCATTCCCAAATTAGGTGTTAACGTAGTAAATGAATAAGCAGCTATCTTAGGTTTTGCTTTAGTTACAACTGATAAAAGCGTTGATTTACCTACCGAAGGAAACCCAACCAAACCAACATCAGCTAATACTTTAAGCTCCAATCGCAATACTCGATCTTCACCAGGCTCCCCATTTTCAGCAATTTCGGGGGCGGTATTGACACTGTTAGCAAAATGAATATTACCACGACCCCCACGACCGCCATGAGCGACAATTAACTCTTGCTTATTTTGGGTTAAATCACCCAACTCTTCATTGGTTTCAAAATCATATACAGTTGTTCCCACAGGTACTCGTAAATAGAGGTTTTTAGCACCACGACCGTATTGGGATTTAATTCTGCCATTTTCGCCACTCTCAGCCTTAAATTTACGACGATAGCGAAAGTCCATCAGAGTTCTCAAACCGCTATCGGCTACAAAAATAATACTACCTCCACGACCGCCATCTCCACCAGCTGGTCCACCGTTAGGAACATATTTTTCATGGCGGAAAGCAACGATGCCATCTCCACCCTTACCGGCTTGAACTTCAATCTTAGTTTGATCGACAAATGTAGGCATTTATATTCTCCTTCCGTCTGCTTTAACCTTAAATACTATACCACAAAAATCCAACCCGAACGTGATAAAATTTTCTGGTTATAACATTAACTTAATTGTTTGTGCTTGAGGCAAAGTCAGTCCCACAGCACGTAAATCATTAATTGATGCCTCTTTTATTTTTTTTAATGAACCAAACTGACGTAATAGTTTATTTCTACTTTTAGGTCCTATCCCTTTAATGGAATCAAGTTTACTTGACAATGCATTTTTAGCATGGGTTTTTCGATGAAATGTAATGGCAAAGCGATGAACTTCATCTTGAATTCTTGTCATTAAATAAAAGCCCTGTGATTTTGGATCAAGTGGTATTAATTTCATCGCTACCCCATTTATGGGATCTCCATAAAGCAAGTGATTTGTTCGGTGTTTATTATCTTTAACCATACCTGCTACTGGAATAGATAAATTTAACTCATTGCGCAAAATATCTTCACAAGCATCTATTTGAATTTGTCCCCCATCCATTAAAATTAAATCAGGCATGGGTTTATGTTCCCGCAACAAACGACTATATCGTCTGCGGACAACTTCTCGAGTATTACGCACCTCATCGCCACCATTTTGATGTTCAACCTCTCCTTTTAACTTATATTTACGGTAAGCATTTTTATCTGGTTTGCCATCTTTGAAAACAACAAGTGCGGAAACAGGATCTGCTCCTTGAATATGAGAATGATCAAAACTTTCAATAATATGGCCATATGGTAATCCTAATGAAGCAAAAATTTCAGCCTGCGCTCCCTTAGTTTTTCGATTATCTAGTTCAAGCAAGCGAAATTTATCATCTAATTTCAATTGGGCATTTTCTTTAGCCATTTTTAACAGCGATAATTTTTGGCCTCTTTTAGGTGTTCTTACCGAAACACTGAGCACCTCACTTAAAGCTTCATTATCAATACCATTAGGAACCAAAACTTCTTTTGGCAAAACACGATTTTTCTGACCATAAAATTGTACTATAAATGAGGTAAATGTATCTTCTGGATCATCTGTATCTGTTAATGGATACATTCTAGTCTCTCGCCGGAGCAACTTTGCCTGTCGAAAAAAGAAAATTTGAACAGAAATCCAAGATTTATCGACATAAAAATTAAAAATATCACGTTGTGTACTATCGTTTGAAATTATTTTCTGCTTTTCAACTGTTTCTTGAATATACTTTAATTGATCTCGAATTTCTGCCGCTCTTTCAAATTCCAAATTTTCTGATGCTTTAATCATCTTGTTAGTTAAATCTTGCTTAACAGCTGTGATATCACCATTTAAAAAACTTTTGATTTTTTTGATTTGAAATTTATACTGCTCTTCAGGCACTTTTTTAAAACATGCACCTAAACATTGACCCATGTGATAGTATAGACACGGCCGTCCTTGTTTACCATTACAACGCCGTAACGGAAATACTTTTTGAATAAAACGAAGAGTAGCTTGCGCAGCATATACATTTGGATAGGGACCAAAATAATACCCACTATCCTTACGAACAATACTCGTTAATTTGGTTTGCGGATCACGCTCATTTGTAATTTCAATGTAAGGGTAGCCAGTTCCTTGTTTAAGTTGAACATTATAATATGGTTGGTATTTTTTAATCAAAGTAACTTCAAGTAAAAAAGCTTCCTTATCTGTGGAAACCGTAATGATATCATAATCAACAATTTCTTGAACTAATTCTGCGCGCCGCCCAATCTGCCTACTTTTGAAATATGAACGTACTCGATTTTTAAGATTCTTTGATTTGCCAACGTAGATTACTTTTCCATTAATATCTTTCATTAAGTAACAACCTGGTTTATCAGGCAACAATTTCAACTTATTTTCAATCAATCTAGTTGCCAAAAAATCACTCCCTCTTAAAATTTGCTTTATCAATTTTAACATATGCTACATCTATTTATTTAATTGGCGCTTATTTATATTGAAACAGCTTTTATTTACTTTACATAATTTTTATTATTTCTGCTAGCCTCTTGCTATTTTTTTGATTATAATATTTAAAACGAAAGGAAGATGAATGATGGGTTTAACTTTTAAAAAACAAGATGACTTAGAAAAATTATTTGACAAATTTGCTACTGTTCCTGAAAAAAGAAAAAAGAACCTAGAAAAAGAAAAGGATAAAAAGACCAAATAAAATAACATATCTTTTAAAGATATACCATCTAAAATATTATTTAGAAATAAAAACCTGAAACTTCATATTTCAGGTTTTTATTTACATGTTTTATTTTATAAATTTTGTTCAATCCAAGACCAAACTTCATTAACATTCCGTTTTTGAATTGCACTATAGGTAAGAACACTAACTTTATCGTAAGATAAGTCTAACTTCTTTTTTAAATTAACTAAAACTTTATTCTCTTGGCTCTTTTTAACCTTATCTATTTTAGTACATACAATTAAAATTGGTAAATCAAGAGTTAGTGCATATTCATACATTAACACATCATTTTGAGCTGGATCATGTCGGGAATCAATCAAAATGATTAAACCTTTTAAATTTTCACGAGTTTCAAGGTATTCTTGAATCATCTCACCAAACTTTTGGCGTTGTGTTTGAGATACTTTCGCATAACCATAACCAGGAACATCAACCAGATAGAAATTTTGATTAATAATATAGAAATTTAATGTTTGTGTTTTCCCAGGTCGTGATGAAGTACGAGCTAAATTTTTACGACTAAGTAATGAATTAATTAAACTAGATTTTCCCACATTAGACCGTCCAGCTAAAGCAATTTCCGGTAAGCGATCCTGAGGATATTGTTTTTCATTAACTGCACTAATTGCATAATCGCTACTTTTAATTATCATTTGCTACCTTTATCTCTTCATTACTTGACTTGTCATCATGAGGATTCTTCCTAGTGACCACCGGTTCCTTTTGCTTGATTATCACATCTTTAGTAACTTTAACTTTTTCAATAGTGGAATCACTAGGTGTTTTATACATGATACTCATCATTGAATTTTCAATAATTGTTCTGAGACCACGAGCACCCATATTACGTTCAATTGCTAAATCTGCAATTGCATCTAAAGCATCCTTAGAAAATTCAAGCTCAACTTGATCAAGTGATAACAACTTTTTATATTGTTTTACCAAAGCATTTTTAGGTTCAGTCAATATTCTAACCAAATCTTCATTTCGCAGTTTATCAAGTGTTGCAACAATTGGAATACGACCAATAAATTCCGGAATCAATCCAAATTTGACTAAATCACCAGTAGTTAAATGTTTCGTCCAAGAATCATCTTGAACCCTACTTAATTCGTTCTCAGCACTAAATCCGATAACTTTTTTGCCCAAACGATTTTTAACAATTTGCTCGATACCATCAAAAGCACCACCAACAATAAACAAAATATTAGTCGTATCAATCTGAATTAATTCTTGTTGTGGATGTTTTCTACCACCCTGTGGCGGAACAGAAGCAATTGTACCTTCTAGGATCTTTAATAGCGACTGCTGTACACCTTCTCCAGATACATCTCGAGTAATTGAAACATTTTCCGACTTTTTAGAAATTTTATCAATCTCATCAATATAAACAATTCCTTTTTCAGCACGCTCTATATCGTAATCAGCATTCTGCAAAAGCTTAAGTAAAATATTTTCAACATCTTCACCAACATATCCAGCCTCTGTTAAAGTGGTGGCATCTGCTATTGCAAATGGAACATTAAGAATTCGAGCTAAAGTTTGAGCCAAATAAGTTTTACCTGATCCCGTAGGCCCAATTAAAGCAATATTTGATTTTTGTAATTCAGTTGAGGAATCAATATCCATTTGACTAATTCGTTTGTAATGGTTATAAACAGCAACCGATAATACTTTTTTTGCGCTATCTTGACCAATTACATATTGATCAAGTTTTTGCTTTATTTCCATTGGCTTAGGCAAGTCTTTGGCTTTTTTTAATGAATCGGATCGCAATTCATCATCAATGATTTTTTTTGATAAGTCAACACATTCATTACAAATATAAACCCCATTACCAGCGATCATTTTTTTGACCTGATCTTGTGTCTTATCACAAAACGAGCATTTAATTTCTTCTTGATTAGTAAACTGTGATGCCATTCTTTTCCTCCTCATATCTACCAGTCTAAGAATATCATAACTTAAGAGTTGTAATTGAATTATTTGCTTAAAAAAAGTAAAAAGGTAGTTATACAACCACCTTTTTACTTTTTTCTAAATCTTATTTATTTAGACTTCTTGTCTTCATCTTTAATTTTTGATTTAGCAACTTGTTTTGCATTATCAGCTACAAGATCAATGGCCTTACGAACATTAATATCATGTGAAATCATTTCATTAGTTAAAGTATTACGAACTGTTTTTTCATCCATGTTATAGTCATTGGCAAGGTTCTTAATTTCTTGGTTTATTTCTTCTTCAGAAGACTTAATACCCTCTTTTTTGACAATTGCTTCAAGAACCAAATTAGTTTTAACTCTTTCAGCAGCATCCTTAGAAAATTGCGCACGCAATTGATCTTCAGTAGTATTTGTTAGCTTGTAATAAACATCTGGACTAATCCCTTGACGCTGTATATTACCAAGATATTGATTCATTTGGGTATTAACATCCTCTTGAATCATTGCATCTGGAATTTCATCAATCTTTGCATTAGCAACAGCACCTTCAATGGCAGCCTGTTCAATAGCAGCTTGGCTTTCTTCTTCTTTTTTAGCTTTCAGATCTTTTTTAATCTTTTCCTTTAAGTCATCCAAAGTTTCAACAGAATCATCAACATCTTTGGCAAAATCATCATCTAATTCAGGTAATTGCTTTGACTTAACTTCATGAAGCTTAGTTGCAAAATGAGCTTCCTTACCAGCTAATTCTTTGGCACCATAATCTTCAGGGAAAGTAACAACTACATCAACGTCATCTCCGGCCTTGTGACCAATTAATTGATCTTCAAAACCAGGAATAAACGTATTTGAACCTAATTCAAGAGCATAATCATCAGCTGTGCCACCCTCAAATGTCTTATCATCAATAGTTCCTTTGTAGTCGATTGTTACTGTATCACCCTTTTCAGCTGTATCTTCCTTAAGAACAAGTTCAGCATTCTTTTGCCTGTCTTTTTCAAGTTCAGCATCAACATCTTTAGCATAAACGCGTGTGTTTTGCTTTGGAACTTCAATTCCTTTGTAGTCTCCTAATTCAACTTCAGGTTGAATGCTTACTACGGCCTTCATTGTCCAAACCTTACCCTTATCCATTGATACAGGTACAATTTGAGGTTGACCAACAGCCTTAATATCAGCTTCCTTAACAGCATCAGAATATGCTGCAGGTAGTGCAATGTTTAAAGCATCCTCATATAAAGCTTCTTCACCATAATACTGATCAAAAATAACTCGCGAAACATGTCCCTTTCTAAAACCAGGTACACGTAAATTCTTCTTCACTCTTTTAAAAGCTTGATCTAATCCACGTTTAACCTCTTCTTGGGAAATATCAAAAGTTAATTCACCGGTAGTTTTACCAGTTTTATTCCATGTTACAGACATTAATTAAATACCTCCAATGTCAAGTTTATCTACATCGTTGCATACTAAATTATCTTACATTAAACGCTCGTAAAAAACAAATTTAGGCAAAAAAAGATGTACTTCTATGAAAAAGTACATCTTTTTTAAACTGTCTTTTTACGAACTAGTCAAGAATTTCAGTAACTTGACCAGCACCAACAGTACGACCACCTTCACGGATAGTGAATTTAGTACCCTTTTCAATGGCAGCTGGCTTAATTAAGTTAACAGTAAATTCTGTATTATCGCCAGGCATAACCATTTCGGTACCTTCTGGCAACTCAATTTCGCCAGTGATATCAGTAGTGTGGAAATAGAATTGTGGACGGTAGTCTGAGAAGAATGGAGTATGACGTCCGCCTTCTTCTTTCTTCAAGACATAAACTTGACCCTTGAATTCATTATGAGTTTGAATTGATCCAGGTGCGGCCAAAACTTGTCCACGAACAACTTGATCACGGTCAATACCACGAAGCAATACACCAACGTTATCGCCGGCTTCACCTAGGTCTAAAGTTTTATGGAACATTTCCAAACCAGTAACAACTGACTTGATAACCTTTTCTACTAAACCAACGATCTCAACTTCATCACCAATCTTAACAGTACCACGATCAATACGACCTGAAGCAACAGTACCACGACCAGTAATAGTGAAGACATCTTCAACAGGCATTAAGAATGGCTTATCAGTTTGACGTTCTGGAGTTGGAATATATTCGTCGACAGTGTCCATCAACTTCATGATAACTTCTTCTTGTTCCTTGTCACCTTGTAATGCTTTTAAAGCTGAACCACGGATAACTGGAATATCATCACCTGGGTAATCATACTCAGATAACAAGTCACGAACTTCCATTTCAACTAAGTCAATTAATTCTGGATCGTCAACTAAGTCAGTCTTGTTCAAGAAGACGACAATGTAGTTAACACCAACTTGACGAGCAAGTAAAATGTGTTCACGAGTTTGTGGCATAGGACCATCAGTTGCAGCAACAACTAAGATAGCTCCATCCATTTGAGCAGCACCAGTGATCATGTTTTTGATGTAGTCAGCGTGTCCTGGGGCGTCCATGTGAGCATAGTGACGTTTTTCAGTTTCATACTCTACGTGAGCGGTATTAATAGTAATACCACGTTCTTTTTCTTCTGGAGCAGCATCAATTTCTGAATAATCCTCAGCTTTTGCTAAACCCTTTTCTGATAAAACTTTAGTAATAGCCGCTGTCAAAGTGGTCTTACCATGGTCAACGTGACCGATAGTACCAATGTTTACGTGTGGCTTCGTTCTAACGTAATGTTCTTTTTCTGCCATTAAAATGACCCTCCTGTAAATTTGCAAGAAGTCCGTTGAGTAAGTAACGGATAGTTCTCTGTTGAATATTGTACTACTTTCATTGGCAAATGCCTAGTATTTTAATGCATAGAGCCATGCCTAATGAAAACGTCCTTTGCTATTATACTAAATGCCTTAAAAAAGTAAAGCCTTTTGCTTAAATTATTTTGGCAAATTAAGTTCAATAGCTTCAAACAGCTTTTGACGGCTTCTTCCATCATGATTCTCAATGTATGACACAAGATCACTGGTAAAGCTATCAGGATCGTCTACGTACATATTTATCATAGGGTAAAGATTGCCTAAAATCAAGTTAACTTCGGCTAAAATTGTAGGTAATTGATCGGGACGATGGTAATATCGTGAGCCTATTCCTGATACAACTTCACGATAAATTGGATCCTTTTCTAATAGACTTACACTTCTGGGAACAAATTCTTCGATTTTTCCTAAAACTAATACTCTAAAGTGGTCATCAAGTCCTAGACGGATTAAATCTTCACATATAGAAATACGTACTGCAAAATTTAAACTTGGATCAATAAGCAAACTTTGAGAAAACTGTTTAAAATTGTTTAAGTCAAGCTTGAATAACTGTTGATAATCATTCAATGTAGGTTGTCTCTTCTCTTTAAAATCAACCATAATCCTTTGTTGTTTGCTTTGTTTGACAGGTTCGACCAATATCTTTATTTCATTTTTACTAAGATTACTAATCTCAAGTGCTTCAATTACATAATGAGTAGTTTGTAAAATTTTACTATATTCTGCAAAGATTTCCTGGTTAGAAAAAAGATCAGATTCTTCTTTAATTAATGAATAAGCAAAATCAGCCTGTCCATTTTTTAGATATAGTTCACAAAGCTGAAGAGTTGCGGCTTTGCTGGAACCAATTCTTAGAGCTTCCTCAGCATTTTCAATTGCTTGCGATAAATTTCCCGTTTTCTCATTTTTTCGTGCTAATTCAAGTAAATTTTTTTGGCTTAATGACATCATAATTAATCTTTCTTGACAATTCTTTGCCCCGTCTTTTGGACATCAACTGGTCGATGCGTATTACCATTATCCGTCTCATTTTTGTTGTTGCGTTTTTGCATTGCACGGTGTCGATTTTGGTTAACCTCCATTACCACAGGTAAAACTACTGGTCTTCGATTTGTCTTTTTATACAAAAACTTTTCAAGATCATTTCTAACATCTTGCTTAATTTCAGTCCAATCAAATTTTTTGTGTTCAAAGTTGTTATTAATTGTCTCTTTAATTAGTTCAATACTATCATGCATCAGCTGCCGATTAGCCTTGATATAAACAAATCCACGACTAGTAACTTGAGGTTGCGCAATAATTTTCTTTTTTCTTCGATCAATGGTTACAACAGCAATAAAAATCCCATCATCAGATAGAACTTCGCGATCCCGCAAAACAATATTGCCAACATCACCAATTCCAGACCCATCAATCATTGTATCTTCACCGGGAACTGGATCAGTTAGATAAAAATGATTTTGATTGAAATCATAATTAAAACAATCACCATTTTTAGAAATAAAGATATTTCCTTTCTTCATTCCCACTTGAATTGCTAAATCACGATGAACTTCAAGCAAACGATATTCACCAATTACTGGAAATAAAAACTTAGGCTTTAATATCCCAAGAAGTAGTTGTAAATCCGGACCAGTTGCATGACCGCTTGTATGCTTAGCTCGACCAAGTTCAATAACTGTTCCACCGGCATGATAAACCATATCGCTAGTTTGAGCCAATATCGTCTCAACTGCATGCGATGGTGTAGTAGCAATAAACACAAGATCACCTTCATGAATAGTAATCATACTATGCTTCTTCTTAGCCATCTTTTGCAAAGAATTTAATGGTTCACCCATTTGCCCCGTTTCAAGAATGACAGTTTGCTTATCAGGTGTGCTTTTTAAATCTTTCACACGCATTAATAATCCCTTAGGTACTTTTAAATACCCGAGTCCCATCGCTGTACGAACTATTTTAGCAACATCACGCCCAGTCAATAAAACACGCTTACCAGTTTTATGAGCTGCATTTAAAACTTCTTGAATACGAATTAGATTAGATGCCTTGGCAGCAACAATGACACGTCCTTTGGCATTACGAAAAACATTTGTTACATAGTCACCAATTTCTTGTTCAGAAACATTTGAAAATGATGCTTCAGCATTAGATGAATCACTTAAAAGTGCCAAAACATTTTTTTGGGAAATTTCGGCTAATCTATCTAAATTGGTTCGATATTTAGGCGATGCCGTGGGATCAAATTTGAAATCACCAGTATAAACGATTTCACCTGCTGACGTGTGCACATCAACTCCTAGCGAATCCGGAATTGAATGGGTTGTTTGAAAAAACGAAATATTAGAATTTTTAAACTCAATTTCTGTATCAGCATCAATAACATGAAACAGACTATTCTTAATTCGCTTATTTTCACGCTTGACCTTTATTTTGGCTAGTTCAATTGTTAATTGTGATCCAAAAACAGGGATATCATACTGACGTAAAATATACGGCAGTGCACCAATTGAATCAGCGTGTCCATGTGTTAAAAAGATGCCAACTACTTGGTCGCCATATTGCTCAAAAAAATCAAGATCTGGAATGACCACATCGATTCCAAATAAGGTGCTATCGGGATACTTAAGTCCAGCATCTAAAACATAAATTTCATCATTAACCTGAATGGCGAACATATCCTTGCCTTGCTCACGAACACCACTCAAAATCATTATTTTAATTTGTTCAGTCATCATATTTCCTTTTCTATTACATGTAAAAAGCCATTATTTTTATTCAGTTGTCATTTATGGATCGCTTTGATCACAACGTAAAAGATATCTTTTTTATTTTAGCATAAAAAAGTAGATGACAAAAACAAAAAGCCAGCCCACATGGGACTGACTTTTAAATATTTTGCAACTAGCGACGCAAACCTAATTTCTTAATTAACTCGCGATAACGATTAATGTCGTTTTCTTGCAAGTAACGAAGCAAGTTACGCCGATGACCAATTTTCTTTAACAAACCAACATATGAATGGTGATCGTGTGAATGATTACGCATATGCTCAGTTAGATTGTTAATATCTGTAGTTAATATTGCAACTTGCACTTCTGTTGAACCAGTATCTCCTTCATGAGTTGCAAATTTTTTGATAATTTCATCTTTTTCTGCTTTTGAAATTGCCATAAATATTTTTCACCTTTCACTAAATAATTGCCGTTAACAACGTTAACCGTCAGGTGTGAGCGTGCAAACAGCGTTAACGGTTCACAACAATAGTATAATACAGATTATTTTTTTAAAATGCAAGTATAAATTAGCTTGCATCTAGAATTATTCTTCAGTATAATTTACTAAGTGAATTTACTAGTAATGGAGGTGAATTTTATGCCACAAATCAAATCAGCTATTAAGCGTGTCAAAACACAAGGTGATGCGAGAAAGCGCAACGCCGCTCAAATGAATCAGTTGAGAACTGCTATTAAGAAGTTTAAGACTGCTCAAGCAGCAGATGCCGAAAACGCCTCCGAATTACATATTGCTGCTGCCCGTGCTTTGGACAAAGCCGCATCAAAGGGGCTTATTCATAAGAACAAGGCTAGTCGTGATAAGAGTCGTTTAGCTAAATTAGCAAAATAAATTTTTATTGACAATAGTAAAAAAGCAAGAATGAATATTCATTCTTGCTTTTTTATACACTTAAAATAAACAGTTTTAGAAAATCACTTTCTCGATAACGACCGTTTTTATAATTAAAGTCTAATTCAATTGCTCTTTTTAGTAAGATTTCCAATTTAGAAATAGTCAATTGATTCCTCAAGGCTACTTTAACTCTATAAGGGTGAATACCTAATAATTTAGCTATTTCAGATTCACTTCTGCCACGCTTCTGTAAAATTTTAACTACTAAAATTAATTCTAGTTGATTCTCAAAAACCGCAAGCAACTGAATGGGATTGCTTCCCTCACGTAACTGGTTCTCTAATCGCTCAATTGCTTCTCGGTAATCATGATTTAATGCTGTTTCCATAATAGAAAAAACATTTTGTGTTAATGACAAATCAATATTTTTTTCAATTTCTTCTATAGTAATTTTGCCATCATTTGCAAGTGTTTTCAATTTGTTAAAATTACTTAAAGTAGTATCTAAAACTTGATCACTTCGTTCTAGCAATAAATGTAACGCTAGGGTGGAAATTTGGTAGCCTTCCGATTTGATCATTGCCTGAATTGTTTTACTAACTTCGTAATTTTTAATTTTGGTATCAACTACGTTAAAATTATTTAAAATGGTTTTCGTTAATTTTTTACGCCGATCAAGCTTGTCATACGAAGCAACTAGTACAACAATATCGTCAAGTTGATCAATATTAGCAAAAATTTGCTGCAACTGTTCTAACTGTCTTTTAAATTTTTGAGGAACTTTTGCCGTTAAAAAGAAAGGATTTTTTACTGTAATTATTTTTTTTTGACTGAACAAGCTTGATTCCGTTAACTCAGCTATAAGTTCATCCAGACTGTCTATTTCACAATCAATCGTTAGCTTATCAAAGCTAGAAAAAATCTCCTCATGCGTAAAAAAGCGCGCTAAATAATCGTTTAAAAAATTATCATCACCTGTAATTAAAGTTTGTTGCTTATTTTTGTTTGAATTTTTAAATATAGAAAGTAAAGACATTAATACTCACCATTAATAAGAACCCTATAATTGTTACAAATCTAGCTAATCATACCACATTCTACCATCAAAGCCTATGACTATTCCCAGCTGAATATAGCTAAAGATTATTTGCCTTTCTACTATATACTTTATGCAATTGATAGTAGCATTTCATTGTTTTAATAATTCGCGCAGAACCTTAATCAACAACTAGTATAACAAAGTTTTACTTTTCTTTTTCTGCTTTTAAGAAGAAAATAAACCTTGATTTAGTAAATTTTCCATAATTCCACGTAATCATTCCACAATCTTGTGTTGACACCCATGGAATTCCTTGTCTTTTAAGAGTAGTCAAAGTTTCTGAGTGAGGATGATTAAAGCGGTTATTTCGTCCAGCCGAAATAAAAACAACTTCTGGCGCTAATTTGTGCAAAAATTCAGGGTTAGATGATGTCCTGCTTCCATGATGTCCTAGTTTAAAATAATTTGCCTGCAAGTTATATTTAGCCATTATTTCTTGTTCGCCTTCTTGACCCAAGTCTCCCGTAAACAACCAGCTCTTATTAGCCAATTTAAAAGTCAATGATAAACAATCTTTATTCTCTCCTATACCTGGTTTAAAAGGATAAACAACATTAAATTTAATTTGTGGTTCATTAATTCGCTGACCTGCCAGCAATTGTACTATTTGTCTCTGCTCTACTCGACCAGCAATTCGTCTGCAAAAGAAAGGATTATTAAGAATTCCTTGTGCTACATATAATTTTTGCACAGGAATTTGACTAAGAAGTGGACCAAGATCACCAACATGATCAGCATCTTGATGTGTAACAAAAATCCCATTAAGATGGGTAATTCCTTGAGCTTTCAATAATGGAATTGTAATCTTGTTAACCTGTGGTATTACTTTTCGACCACTAAAATTTAGTTTACCACCAGTATCAATTAAATAAACACGTCTAGGAAAGGGTGTAGTAATCAAAATACTGTCACCTTGTCCAACATCAATGAATGTCACTTGTCCTGTTAATGGAAAATGAATCGAAATAAACAATGCAAAATAAAGCCATCCAATCGTTTTAAATAATTTTTTTTGATTAATTTTTTTAAGCCACGGTTCATTTAAATCTGCTATTAAAACTGTCGTTAAAATGAGCAAAAGTAAACATTGCCACCAATTAATTTTCCCAAAGGTTAGCAAACCTAATTTCGTAGATGAGATGGTACTAATTACTCTTTCCCCTGATTCTAGAATCATTTCCAAAAAACTACTTAAAGCTGGATCAATTTTGTATATAACCAAATTAAAAAATGTCAATGGCATAATAACCAAATTAAAATAAGGTACAATTAAAAGGTTAAAAATAACAGTTAATAAATTAAACTGAAAAAAGAAGCATAGCAAAAGGGGAGCTAACAAAATATTTAACGCTACAGATTGTTTAAAATTAGATAATTTACCAGTAACTACTAATCCCAAACTAAGTACGTAGCTTAGTAAAGCACCTACTTTCATCATTAATCTCGGATCAATTAATAAATGCAATAAACAGGTTAGACCTAATAAGTCAAACTGACTAATTGGTATCCGTTTAAATTTAAAAAGTTTACTTAAAATAAATGTTAAACTAGCACGAACAAACCCAGCTTGACCGTTACTAAGAAAAACTCCAATCGCTAATATTATCAAGCAACACGAGAAAGCTTCGTCTTCTGTTAACTTAAAGATGTAGCAAAGAGTACTAATTATCATCGTATAGATGCCCACATGTAATCCCGATATGCTTAGAATATGAATAACTCCTAAATCACGATAATTATCTAAAATTTCTTGATTATCAGAATTGGGATTTTCTCCCAAAATTAACTCACTACTAAAAAAGTTTAATATTTGGGGCATTTCTTTAAAATAAGACTGTAGTTCAAAGCGAAAATGATGTAAACAATCTTCTAATCCACCCTTTTCTACTACAAAATGGCAGCTCTTTAACTTGACTTGCTGTGTAATATTTTTGCTCAAATAATATTTTTTTAAATCAAATTGACCATAATTAGTAGCCGATTCAATTGGTTTTACCTCACCATCTAATCTTGATAAAACAACCCGATGTCCCCATTTTAATTGCTTTTTTTCATTATCTGAAATCGTTGCCGTAACAAGAACGTGACCACCTTTTATTTGGCCAGTTCCAGAGAGCCAATTATCATTGATTTTAATCTGATCGGGATACAGTTTAATTTCTGAATTATCATTAATTGAAAAATTAGTTTGCTTTTTGTTTAATCCTATACATAAAATAGCTAAGATCAAAAAGATTTCAAGTATTCCAATTAATGTTGGATATTTTTTTAAAAGCAAATAAATTAAGTATAATCCAATTAAGCAACAAACTACCTTTTGCGTTATTTGCGAACATTGATATATTAAAAAACTTAAATCAATAAAAAGTAAGGAAGTAATAAATAGGAACCCAGGAATTAAAATATCAGACTTCCAATTGGTTTTTAAGAGCCGCAAAAGTCTTATCTCCAATTCCTGACACTTTTTTTAAATCCTCAATTCTTTTAAATTGACCGTTTTTTTGGCGATAAGCAATTATTTGAGCTGCTTTTTTTTCGCCAATTCCATTTAATTTTTGTAAGTCCTGAGCGCCTGCAGTATTTATATTCACTTTACTATTTTTTTCACCACTATCAGTATCAACTGATTCTGTAGTTTGTGCGCCATCTTGTCCCCCAACAGAAGTAACAATTTCACCCTGCTTAATTTTTTCACCAGTATAAGGAATATGAATTTTATCTTGGTCTTTTAGAATTAAAGCACGATTTACATTATTTAATTGAGTCCGTTTAGTTGTTCCACCTGCTACTTCAATTAAGTCTTCTAATCGTGCTCCTTTTTTTAACGTGTATACTCCTTGATGCCGAATAGCACCAGAAATATCGCAGGTTACTTCCTGGGATTTTGCTGTTGCTTGTGACTCGGTAGAAGTTTTGGTATTTGCCTTTTCTAATTTGGCGTTCTGCTCAGCTCTTTTCGTTTGGCCGATTAAATCAGACTGATTATTATTTTGTATACTGATATCATGCTGATGCCATAAAAAAAATCCAAGCACAATAATACCAACAAATACATACATCTTGTACTCAATTAAAAGGTTTTCGATTTTTTTCCAATCCATTATCCTATCCTCCATAAATTAAGTACGAAAAAAAGCTCAGATATTTTCTGAACTTTTTTATCAATAATGTTTTTTTAAATAATTTAAAGCATCGTCAACTGTTCTAATTGGAACAATCTTCATTTTAGTACCGATTTTTTGCGCTGTTTTTTTTGCTACAACATAATTACTCTCTGATTTTTTAACTATAGAAGTGTCAGTCGGGGCAAAAAAGACTTCTGCACCAGCTTTATCAGCTGCAACCACTTTTTTATCAACGCCACCAATGACTCCAACCTTTCCACTTGGGCTTACGGTTCCAGTTCCGGCAATTTTATGTCTTGTAGCTAGTTTCTTTTGAGTAAAAACCTCATAACTAGTCAAAGTGAACATTAATCCAGCTGAAGGTCCTCCAATTGCCCCAGCATTTATATTCAGCTTAGGTTTAGTACTAACTTTAACATGTTCTACCAGTTGAATACCAATTCCTGGTTTATTCGTTCCAGCAACTTTGACAATTTTTCCACTAATATTATATGGCTTGTGTTCACGCAAAATCATAACATTAACGTTTGAACCTATTTTTTGCTTTTTAAAATAAGCCAACATTTCCTCAGTCGACCGAAACTTATGACCATTAGCACCAAGAACTGTATCACCAATCTGCAATTTCCCCTTAAAGCTGGAATTTTTTTGAACCTCCATTACATAAACGCCTTCATACTGCAGTTTAGGCTTTAATCCTGCCTTTTTAGCGGCACAATAAATAGCATTTTGTTGGCTTGTTTCCATATACCACTTTTGTAATTCCTGATATTGACTGCTAGTTGTGTCACCCAGCACTTCAGCTTTTGGAACGCGACTTGCAAACTTTTGTGTATAGCTCAAAAGGTATTCTAAAACGGTGGCGGGATCACTCGTTTCACTAATAGTTACTAAATAAAAATTATTTGGTACCGGCTTTTTGCTTTTAACAAATTGACTAATTTGAATAGCTTTTCCTGGCATTTGAATATAGTAGTTAGTTGGCCAACTTAAGCCAATTATTGCAATAACTATGATTAAAATCGTTAGTAACCAATTACGAATCCGATGTTTTTTTGGCTTTTTGTAGTTATAATTCATCAATATTTTTCATCTTTTCCTTGAGTGCTTTAGCAGCCTTATTGGGTAAAAAAGCAGTAACATCTCCACCAAATCTTGCTACTTCCTTAATAATGCTGGAAGCCACGAAACTTTCCTGAGGTTTAGTAAACAGTAAAATTGTTTCAATATTAGGTGCTAACATTTTATTCATTGCCGCAATTTGCTGTTCATACAAAAAATCAGTACTATTTCTAACGCCTCGAACAATTACCGTGGCATTTAATTCTTGTGCTGCATTAATCGTTAACTCATCTGGTTTTTTTAAAATTCTAACATTCGCAATTGTTCCTACGGCATCCTGAACAAATTCCATTCGTTCATCAACAGAAAATAGATAGTGCTTAGTTGAATTGGTCATTATCAAAACAGCAACTCTATCAAATAAATTAGAAGCTTGCTTAATAATATCAACGTGACCATTAGTAATCGGGTCAAAACTACCCGGTAAAAGAGCCGTTTTCATTAGTTCTCCTTCCGATAAAACCGCACAAATGTCTTCCCTAAATGGTGTTCTTTTAGTAAAGCAAATTCCGAAATAGGTTCTAACAATGTTGCATCATCGGTTTCTGCAACAATAAGTGCATTGTCATTTAACAACTGCAATTTAAGTATTTTTTTCATGTCAGCAATAATGTGTTGCTTTGCATAGGGGGGATCCAAAAAAACCAAATCAAACTTTAGTTGATCATGAGCAAATTTTTTTAGTGCTGCTTGACTTGACATTTTATAAACAGAAAACCTATCTTCTTCTTTAGTTAATGTGATATTTTTTCGAATAATCTCAACAGCCTGATAATTAATATCAACAATTTGAGCGTGATCCATACCGCGTGAAACAGCTTCGATCGCTAGTGCCCCGCTCCCAGCGTAAAGATCTAACACTTGTCCTCCATTAAAAAATTGGCCTAGAGTATTAAAAAGGGATTCTTTAACCTTGTCACTTGTTGGTCTAGTTTTTTGGCTTTTTAAAGTAAATAAATTACGTTTGGCATATTTGCCCGAAATAATTCTCATAATAATTGATCCAAACTTTTCTTTTCTTTTGCTTGTAACTTTTCCTCAGCCTCATGTGCCAAGTCAACGATTTGCTGCTCAATATGTGGGGTGTCCAAATTAACACTATCACTCAAAGTTTTTTCAACTCGTTTAACAAAATCAAGATTTACTAATGTAGCAATAACTTCATCACACTCTTTTTGATTAACGTATAAAATACAGTAACCCATTTGAGAAGAAAAATAAGCAATATCTCCATACCGTCTCAGTTTATATTGCTTGTTTGCAGAATTAAAATAAACTATCAACCCTTGTCTTTGAGCTATAGAAGTATTACTTAAATCCTTGCATATACTCATCTAATCGCCTCCTCTTGCTTAATCTTCTCGTTAGCCGAGATATTAAGTACTAATCCAATTGCAACAGATAAAACAATTAATGACGAACCACCATAGGAAATAAATGGTAATGTTACTCCAGTAATTGGCAACAACCCCAAAACAGCTCCAACATTAAATAAAGTTTCAGTAAAGATAATTGTAGCAATCCCAAAACAAATTAAAGAATTAAATTGAGAACTGGAATGAATTCCAACTTCCATAATTCGCCACATTAAATAAAAAAGTAATCCTAAAACAACCAGTGCGCCTACTACCCCAAGTTCTTCAGCAATAATAGATAATATGAAGTCAGTATACGGCTCGGGTAAATAACCTCTTTTTTGCATGCTATTGCCTAACCCTACACCGAACAATCCTCCATTATGAATAGCATAATATGAATTAACTAACTGAGCTCCACCTTTTTGTTCTAATTCAAACGGATGCAAAAATGACATTAGTCTTTGATATTGATAATTTGCTTGTAGAAATTTGGGATTCCACATAATAATTAAATACACAAGTATGAAAACCGTGATACCAATAATGATTAACCAGAATATTACTTTTTTAGCTGAAATTCCAGATAGTGAAAACATCACTATCACAATCATTGCTAAGATAGCGGTACCACCAAGATCGGGTTCAATTAAAACCAAAAACATCATCACAGCAGCTAAAATTGCTGGTCTAGATAATGTATTCATAATATTTCCTTGGTTAAAAGTTCCATCATGACGATCTAAAAAATATGCCAAATAAATAACCAAAGCTAATTTAGCAATTTCTAATGGCTGAATTTTAATAATCTTCAAATCAATCCAACCAACAGCACCATTAACTGCTACTGCTGATCCTTTAAAAATTTTTAATAAAATTAGATAAAGCAACATCACAATGCCAAGTGCTACGAACCAAATAACAAACCTCTGGCTTTTAAAAATATCTAACCGTAAAGCAAAAGTTGCATTTGCAAAAATGAAAATTGCAAAAAATGCATAGTACATTTGGCGAATTCCGTAAGTTGACGGCTTAAAACCATTTACAAGCAAAATATCAGAGCTTGAAGAGTAAACCATAATTATTCCAAAAGCGACTAACAATAAATATGGTAGCAAAATTTGATAATCTATATGAAGTAATTTTTTTCGCACAAGTTGCTCTCCCTTTATAATAAAAACTTGTCCTTATTATAAAACAAAAAAAGCATCACTTCATCAGTGATTACTTTTTTGGAATAAATTAAATTATTTACGATTGCGTTTTTTATCAGCTTTTTGACGCTCCGATGTATTCAAAATTTTCTTTCGTAAGCGAATTGATTCAGGTGTTACCTCACAATACTCATCATCATTTAAGAATTCTATTGCTTCTTCCAAAGTTAACGTTTTTGGTGTTCTAATTGCTGCGGCATGATCTTTACCAGCTGCACGAGTGTTCGTTAAATTTTTACCCTTGATTACATTTACTGCAATATCCCGATCACGAGAAGATTGACCAACTATCATTCCCTCATAAACTTCAACACCAGCACCAATAAAGAGTTCTCCACGTTGTTCTACTGTTTGCAAAGAATAGGTTGTCGATTTACCTTGACTAATTGATACCAAAGCACCATTTTGTCGACCAGGTTCCCAATTTTTAACAACGGGTTTATAAGAATCAAAACTGTGGTTTAAAATTCCATATCCACCAGTTTGCGACATAAATTCATTGTTATACCCAATTAGGCCACGTGAAGGAACTAAAAAGTCTAAGCGAGTTTGATTATTACCTGTTGACTCCATATTCTTCATTTCACCTTTTCTTTGTGAAAGAGAATCGATAACGGAACCAACATATTCGTCAGGAGTATCAACTTGAACAGCT
Organism: Lactobacillus sp. X-49; assembly: GCF_057063645.1. Lineage (NCBI taxonomy): Bacteria > Bacillati > Bacillota > Bacilli > Lactobacillales > Lactobacillaceae > Lactobacillus > Lactobacillus sp. X-49. The sequence continues at coordinate 124,187 of NZ_JBXSQM010000001.1, read as the reverse complement.
TCAAACGGCTCAGACATAACACCATCAATTTCACGGTAAATTACTTTTGGACGAGACAATTGTAATTCAAAGCCCTCACGACGTAATTCTTCAACCAAAATTGATAAGTGTAATTCACCACGGCCTGAAACAGTCCAAGCATTGATTTGATCTGTTGGCTCAACTTTGAGTGAAACATCAGTTCTAGTTTGCCTAATCAAGCGGTCTTCTAACTTTTTAGGTGTAACCTTATCACCTTCGCGACCAGCAAATGGAGAATCACTAGCCACGAAATCCATTTGTAAAGTTGGTGGATCTATTTTTAGAAGTGGCAATGCCTCTGGTTCTTCAGCAGAAGCAATAGTTTCGCCTACAAAAATATCGTTAATTCCACTAATAGCAATAATATCGCCAGCAGTAGCTTCTTTGATTTCGTTTCGTTTTAAGCCAAAGAACCCAAATAGTTTAGTCACACGGAAATTTTGTGTTGAACCATCCCGCTTCATAACGGTAATATTATCACCGACTTTAACACGCCCACGGTAAACACGACCAACGCCTATCCGGCCAACATAATCATCCCAATCAAGCATAGTAATTTGAAATTGTAATGGTTCATCTGCATTATCAAGTGGTGCTGGAATCGATTTTATGATAGTTTCAAAAATGGGATCCATAGTTTCTTTTTGTGTTGCAAGATCCTCATCATATGAAGAAGTTCCATTTAATGCAGAAGCATAAACAACAGGAAAATCAAGTTGTTCATCATTTGCACCTAATTCGATAAATAATTCAAGGACTTCATCAAGAACTTCCTTAGGACGAGCACCTGGACGATCAATTTTATTAATGACAACAACTGGCTTAACTCCAGCTTCAAGAGCCTTTTTAAGAACGAAACGAGTTTGCGGCATCGTACCTTCGTATGCGTCAACCAAAAGCAAAGCTCCATCAACCATGTGCATAATCCGTTCAACTTCACCGCCAAAGTCAGCGTGTCCTGGAGTATCTAAAATATTAATGGTCGTATCACCAAACTTAACCGCAGTATTTTTTGACAAAATAGTAATACCACGCTCACGCTCAATATCATTTGAATCCATTGCACGATCTTCCAGAGCCATATGTTCAGGGAGAGTGTCGGATTGTTTTAATAGTTGATTAACTAACGTTGTTTTACCATGGTCAACGTGAGCTATAATTGCTATATTTCTAATATCGTTTCTTCTTTTTTCTGACAAAAGTATTCCTCCTCCACTCCTCAATAAAAAAACTGTGACGCTGTCACAGTTTCGGTGGCACGTCAAAAACATGCTTATCGAAGTGTTTCATATCTGTATAGTTACGCTCATTGATTTTAACACCTAACTGTAATACTGGTCAACGATTATCCCCTCTTTTTCAAAGTAAAAATTTAGTATAGAATAAAAAGCAGACAAATTAATCTAAATTATGTTAAAAATATATGTATAAATTTTATGAAAGAGTGACGACAATTGATTTTAATGAAAAATATTACCCGAGATGGTAATCCAGTACTGCGCAAAGTGGCACAACCACTAACATTTCCATTAAACGAGCATTATCGCAAATTAGCAGATGACATGATGGAGTATTTAATTAATTCTCAAGATCCAAAAATTGCCGAAAAACATCAACTACGTGCAGGTGTTGGTCTTGCAGCACCACAAGTTGGTGAAAGTGTACAAATGGCTTCATTACTTGTACCAAATGACAAAGGTGAAATTGTATTTAAAGAAACTTTTGTCAATCCAGAAATTCTGTCGGAATCGGTTAGACAAGCTTGTTTGAGTGAAGGTGAAGGTTGTCTGAGTGTCGACCGTGTAATTGATGGTTATGTACTTCGCCCAGATAAGCTTAAAATTCGTTATTATACGGTTGATGGAGAAGAAAAAACAATTCGTTTAAAAGATTACCCTGCTATTGTTGCTTCTCATGAAATTGAACATCTACGCGGTCATTTATTTTATGATCGAATTAATAAAAAGCAACCATTTAAACTAGATGATGATACTGTTGTAATTTATTGATAAATTAACCGTCGCCAATTAGTTGGCGACTTTTTAGTTAAAGGACAACAACTTATTTCTATACTTGAAATAACAATTATGTTAAAATTTTTATTAACTATTGGGTTTTTAGTTTCTTACTACATGCCCAAATATGAACATTTTAACAATTTAATAAGGAGAATACAAATATGATCTACAAAGTTTTGTATCAAAAAGACAAGGTTGTCAATCCAAGAAGAGAAACAACCAAGACTCTTTACTTAGAGGCTGAAAATATGGTCAACGCTAGAACTTTAGTTGAAGATAATACCCCCTACAATATCGAATTAATCCAAGAACTAGCTGGAAACTCATTAAAATACGAAAAAGAGCACGCTGATTTTAAATTAACGTCCTTTGAAAGTAAGAAGTAATCTAATTGCGTATAAAAAATAATGAAGTTGCCATTGTTGCAATCGGGGGGTTGCATGAAATTGGCAAGAATATGTATTGTGTTCAGTATCAAGATGAAATTATTATCATGGATTGCGGAATTAAATTCCCAGAAGATGATTTACTTGGTATTAACTATGTTATTTCTGATTATTCTTATTTAGTAAAAAATCGAAAGAAAATCAAAGCATTGGTTGTCAGTCACGGCCATGAAGACCATATTGGTGGAATACCTTTCTTACTTGAAAAAATACCAGAAATTCCCGTTTATGCTACGCCATTTGCGCTTGCTTTAATTAAGGGCAAACTTGAAGAACATGGTATTTTAAGAACTACCGAATTACATGAAGAACATGAAGATACAGTTCTAAAATTCAAAAAACTCAGTGTTACTTTTTTTAGGACTACTCACTCAATTCCAGATACATTAGGAATTGCTGTCCATACTCCATTAGGGGCTGTTGTTTTTACAGGTGACTTTAAGTTTGATTTAACTCCCGTCATGAATCAACCAGCTCCAGATTTTCAAACAATGGCTAAACTCGGTAACGAAGGAGTTTTAACACTCTTGTCAGATTCTACAAATGCTGAAGTTTCACAGTTCACAAAATCAGAACGATTTGTTGCTAAATCATTGCATGATATCATTACTGGTATCCATGGACGAATAATTTTTGCTACATTTGCCTCAAATTTATATCGAGTTTCAACAGCAATTCAAGCTGCAATCGATACTGGAAGAAAAGTTGCGATTTTTGGTCGCAGTATGGAAAATGGTGTACAAAATGGAATTGATCTTGGTTACCTCAACGTTCCAGAAGGATTAATTGTTGATGCAAATGAAATTAATCACACTCCTGCTGATGAAGTTATGATTCTGTGTACTGGTTCTCAAGGCGAACCACTCGCTGCTCTGTCTCGAATTGCTAATGGTACTCACCGGCAGATCAGCCTTCAACCTGGTGATACGGTTATTTTTTCGTCCAATCCTATTCCTGGAAACACTTTAAGTGTCAACCACTTGATCAATAAATTAATGGAGGGTGGAGCAAATGTCGTTCATGGCCGCATTAACAATGTTCACACTTCTGGACATGGCGGACAAGAAGAGTTAAAGATGATGGTTCGTTTAACAAAACCTAAATATATGATCCCAGTTCATGGTGAATATCGTATGCAAGTTATTCATACTGAACTAGCACAAGCAGCAGGTGTACCTGCTGAAAATACCTTTGTCTTGGAAAATGGCGAAGTAATTTGCTTTGGTCCTGAAGGATCTCGAATTGCTGGTCATGTTCCTGCTGGAGATGTTTATGTTGATACATCCGGAACTGCCGATGTCGGCAACGTTGTGGTTCACGATCGACAAGTTTTATCAGAAGATGGTATTGTGATCGTAGTAGCAACTGTTGATTATAAACATAAACGTGTTTTAGCTGGTCCAGACGTTTTAAGTCGTGGTTTTGTTTACATGCGTGAATCAACCGAGTTAATTAATCAAGCTCAAAAGCATATTTACCACATATTAAAAACTGAAATGGATAAAACTGATAATCCAAAAGATAGTATCATTCGTAAGGCAATTGTTGAAAATCTTTCTGATTTTTTATATTCAAAGACTAAAAGAAGACCAATGATTTTGCCAATGTTAGTTGAAAAGAAATAAAAAAGCCCTAAGGGGCTTTTTATTTAAAGAACAAAATTGATGAATAATAAATTAAAAATACATCTCTTAGTGAATGAAACAGCCGGTAACGGTCATGCCAAAAAAATAATGGATCAAGTTGTCTTGCTCTTCGTTAACGAAAATATACATTTTGATATAAAAAAAAGCACTTATGCTGGTGAGTTAATCAAACTTGCTCAAGTTTATGGTGAACATAAACACCAAAAAAATGAAGTTTTGTTAATAATTGGCGGCGATGGGTCGCTTAATGAAGCACTTAATGGCATTAAACGATCAAATAATCCTCAAACACCTTTTGCATATTTGCCTGCTGGTACAGGAAATGACTTTGGACGTGCAGCCAATTTAACGTCTAATCCCAAAAAACTACTTAAGCATTTCAAAAACGGTTTAACAGCTGATCGTATTGACTGTGGTTCATTTAAATTATCTCCTTCTAGTCACCAAAATTATTATTTTGCTAATAGTTTTGGTATTGGTTTCGATGCTTGTGTAAATCATTTTAGCAATATTTCTGAGTTCAAAAAGATTTTAAATCGAATTAATGAAGGCAAGCTAATTTACAGTCTTAATATTTTATCTAGTTTGCGTAAGCAGGACACATTTAGTGTTGAAGTCGTAGGCGATGGTAAGAAACGATATTATAATAAAGCCTTTTTAGTAACTACAACAAATCATCCATATTTGGGTGGTGGTATTTCTCTTTTGCCCTCTGCAAGAATTGACAGCCACAAACTCGATACAGTTGTAATTGAAAAGTTCACAATACGTAAATTAGCTAAGTTGTTTATCAAACTTTTAAAGGATGGTTCACATGTGCATGACCCACAATTTCATTACATTGAAGCTGACAAAATAACAGTAAAAACCAATAAAAAAGAATTTGCTCAGCTTGATGGTGAGGAAATACAATTGAGTTCTTTTGAACTAGAATTTGCAATTGATCACTTTAATTTATTACGATAAATAATGCGCTGAAACAGTTTAATAATTATGAACCCTAAGATAAATTAATCTTGGGGTATTTTTGTTTACCGAAACATTTAAACAGTGATTTTTACATAAAAATTTTTTATGAATTCAAAAATTAAATTATATTTTTAAGGAAGCGATTACATGATATTATTAAACATAAATACCAATATTTTTAAAATTATTCAGGAGACTTTTTATGAATTCAAAGAATCATAATTATATAACTACTGCAATTGCTGTCTACGTTTCTTTTTTGCTTTGTGGTGTCGATATGTCCATTACTTCACAATTTAAACTACAATTGGCTCAAGCATGGGGACAAGGAAACAATATTTCAGCAGTATTAACTGTTAATTCTGCTGTAGGAATTGGTGGAATTGTCGCCAGTTTTTTTACTGGAATTATTTCAGATCATTTTGGTAGAAAGCTTTGCGCTTTTATGTCTTCATTTCTGTGGGCAATTTTTGCCTTTGGCATGCTTTATGCACCAAATGCCGAAGTTGCATATTTGATTGGTATTATTGGAGGTATCGCTAATTCATTTACAAGTGCCGCTTGGATTCCATCAATGATGGACGCATACCCTTCCAAACGTTCCTTACTCACGCTACTAACTAAATTTTTTATCAGTCTTGGACAATTTATTTTACCCTTTCTGATTGTTATATTATCAGCACTTCATCTTCCATTTTCTGTTACTTTTAATTGTTTGGGAACTATATATGGAAGTATTGCCCTTGTTTCTTTAGTTCTACCCTTCCCTAAAACCAAAAATGAGCAGCAAAATAATGAAAAGAAGAATAAAATTTTAAAAGGTAAATTAAAAGTTACATCTGAAAGCCTAGCATTGGCCTTAATGGGCTTTAGTTCAACCGCAGTATTTATGATTTGGACACAGACTAATCAAGAATTAGGAAAATTATATGGCTTAACTGATCCTGCTCTGCTTCAATCTATTTATGCTGTAACTTCTTTAATTTCGGTATTAGTTACTTCGTGGCTAGTTAATAAAGGAGTGCGAGAATCAAGTATTCTAATTGTTTATCCCATTATCTCAGCTATGCTTTACTTTTCGCATATTTTATTCACAGCGGACAATTCTTATTTGTTGTAGCTGCACTTATAGGGTGGTTTGCTGCAGGCGAATTAATGCAATTAGCTACTTCACTTCTTTCCAATTTATATCCATCATATAAAGCCACAGCTACTTCCGCTATTGTAAACAAAGTTTACACGCATTAATCAAAATTTTCTATGACTTGTATTTTTATTCTTTTATTTCTAACTTCAAAATCTTAAAATTATTTGTCATCTTTTACTTGAGTTTATTCAATTTTAAATTTATATAAATTAAACCCCATATAATTCAATAGTTGACTAAGTGCATTTTTATCAAAATTTCCATCACTAGTCAAAATAGTAAACCTGCCACCATCATCTTTTAGCGTTCTCCGTGTAACACTAAATCCATTTCTCTCATAGAAATGCAGTCGCATAACACGCTGCTCATAATTAGGTGCAGTTTTGATCACAGGTTCAATATCTAAAATTATTTGTTTACCTATAAATCGCTTACGTAATATTTGCAAAACCTGTGAACCATAGCCATGTCCATGTTGATTGGATGTGATCGCCAAAAATCCCAAATACACAGCTATTTTACCTTCAACTACAAAAATCAAACCTATGAATTGATCATCATTATAAATTGCTTGAAAGTAAATGTTTTCTCTCAATGATTTGATAACTAATTGAATTGTCGGAATACGTTCCTCTTTAGGAAAAGCTGACACATACAATTCTTCAGCTTGGAAATAATCTTTACTTCCCCATTTGATATTCTTAAAATGTAAAATAATATCCTAGCTTTCTTTTTAATATTTAACTTTACTACGCTATTAGTATAGCAGAGATTAGTTGAACAGTAACAAATAATTTAATAAATCATTCATTGCAATTAATATGGTATATATTAAAAGTTACAATGAGTTGTATAAAGGTTTAAATGAAAATTAATTATAAAAGTCCCTAATCGCTTGACGCTAAAAATGCGATTTGGGAACTTTTTATATTTTTTATGCTTTATCACCGTGATAACCTCTTTAATCCTGGCAAGTTGATCATCACTATAAAACTAATAATATACAAGGCTGATAGAAAACCCATTACAACTGCTAAATTATAATGATCCATCAAAATACCAATTACAACAGATGAAAATCCACCGATTGCTCGCCCAATGTTAACAATAATATTATTGGCACTGGATCTAACTTCAGTTGGATAGAGTCGACTAATTACAGCACCATAGCCACCAAACATCCCATTAGAGAAGAAGCCAACTACTGCACCAATTAGCAGTAAAGTGATCATATTAGTAGCTAAGCTAAGGGTATAAACCATAACTGCAGAGCCAATTAAGAAAATGCCAAAAGCCCTTCTAGGTCCAAAATAATCAAAAATTGAACCAAATGTCATCATCCCAATACTCATCCCAACAATTGTAGCAATCATCCATAAACTAGAATTAGCAACATTTAAATGTAATTGCTTTTGCACAATGGTTGGCAACCAGTTCATTAATCCAAAATAGCCAGCAATCTGCACTGTCATCATCAACATTAAACCTAAACTTTGAAAAGTTAACTGTGTTGTAGCAAACATTTCTTTAAAAACGTTCGACAATAAAGAACCTTTTCTCTCAGTTTTTGCTGATAAAAACTGTTCGCTTTCATGAAGATGTTTCCTAATAAAAATTGTTAAAATTACTGGTACAATACCAATTAAAAAGAGCATATGCCAACCGACTGCCGGTATAATCACAGCTGCAATTAATGCAGCTAAAATCGCTCCTATTTGTCCTCCAATTGCCGCAACGGAAGTCATTTTCCCTATTTGTGATTTTGGAAAATTTTCAGCAATCAGCGCAATGCCAACTCCATATTCACCCCCAGCTCCAATTCCAGCCAAGAAACGCAAAGCATAGATCAAATATAAATTATTGGCAAATGCCATACAAGCTGTTGCAACAGCAAATATAATAACTGTATGGCTGAAAGTTTTCACTCGCCCTATTTTATCGCCCAAAATTCCGAATACAATTCCACCAACTAGCATACCCAAATTAGTGATTGAGGAAATCAATCCTGCTGCCCCACCGGATAAATGTAGATCAACAATCATCGAACTCATTGCAAAAGATAAAAAAAGCACATCCATATTTTCTAAAGCAAATCCTGAAGAGGTCGATGCAATCGTCCACTTTTGATTTTTAGTTAGACCATGACTGTGCTGTTTTGATAAATCCATATTTAATTCCTCCAAAACGAACGCTCTCTGTCGTTCAATTATTTCTTTAAAAGACAATTTTACTCTTTTTTTAACTTTTTACAAATTTAATTAATAAAATGACACATAATTTTAAAATAGAAGAAAAAAGATACATTTATTTTCTAATTGTACTAACGTCAATTTTACTAAACTTGCTTAAATAATTTAGCCATAATAATAATTTATCTTTATATTTTTTAGTTATCTTTTTCCTAAAATCACAATATATATAGTTATAACAATTTTTGAGTTTTTAAAGTAAAAGTTACACTAAATATGAAATAGCTGCCTGTATATATGCCAATCTCATGATTGTTTCAATCAGATTCTTCTCGTCTGTCAAAGTACTAATTATCCAATTATCAATATTTATCTTAAATTTTGCATTTGCTACAACTTCTGCTGCTTCTTCAAACAGTTCACTATCGCTTGCACTTGGATCTAACTTAAAAAGGCATCTTCCATCATCGCTAACCTGATAGCCTTTTGTTTTTTTGGTAACAAAACAATAAATGTCATCTTTTAATGCGTCCTTTACAGGTGTCATAATTTCTATAGTTTCATCATCGAACTGAATAACTTGCGTGTTAGCCGCCAGCCAGTCAACCAACTTTGTTTTTAAATTATCATATCCTAAAAATATTTTTGCTGCCATTTTTCTCCTCTGCTTACGAATTTGATTGCAACGTAATTTTTTGCATCCCAATCATTGGATCAATCTGTCCTGAATAAATCATTTCTGCTGTTAGAATATATTCATTTTTCTCCTGTTTTAGAATTGTTTGCTCAGATACAGAATTGGTTTGTAATTCTTTTTTTGAGATATTTGCACCAAGAAATTCCCGTAACTTTATACTTAGTCCTGTTTGCCTATCATTACCTGATGTTTGTAATGCCAGAGTATACGCACGCGGGTCACCAATTAAAACCAAATTTTTTTCAGCCCGAGTGACAGCTGTATATAATAAGTTCCGCTTAAGCATGACGTAATTTTGCATTGTTAAACTTAAAATCACTAGTGGAAATTCTGATCCCTGCGCTTTATGTATGGTAATTGCATATGCACGGGTTACATCAAGCAAATCCTTTTTACTAAAAATAATCTCACGTCCGTCAAAATCAGCAGTCATACATTTTTTTGAATTTTTATCATCAATTGATAGTATTTTACCAATTTGCCCATTATAAATATCTTTTTCAGGATTATTTTGTAACTGCAAAATACGATCGCCAATGCGAAAAGTTTCATCATGTATATCAAGAGTTTTACTATTTGGCTTAGCAGGATTCATTATTTCCTGAATCACATTATTTAAATTGATAACACCACCATCACCTTGATACATTGCGCCTAGTATTTGCACATCATCTTGCTTAAAACCGCGCGCAAGTGCACGTTCAACTATTTGACTAACCACATGTTCAACCTCATGTGGAGGACAAGAAATAAATGAATAATTTTGAGTTTTGGTAAATAAAACTTGTTGATCTTGTCCTTCATTAATTGCATGTGCCAAAGTAATAATACTTGAATCATCACCTTGACGATGAATTTGTTTCAAAACAGTTGTTGGAAAGAGATCAGCCTTAATTAGATCACCAAAAACGTTTCCCGGTCCTACCGAAGGTAATTGGTCTTTATCTCCCACAAATACCACATGCTTAGTTCCGTTAATACTTGATACTAATTGCTTAAACAAAAACATATCAACCATTGACATTTCATCAATAATTAAAATTTCACCATTTAACTCATTTAACTCCATAGCTTCGTTTTCACCGATTCCTAGCCCCAGCAAGCGATGAATTGTTTTGGCAGTAATCCCGGTAATTTCCTCCATGCGCTTTGCAGCTCTTCCCGTTGGTGCTGCTAATAAAAATGGTGGATCATCACTATAAAGTGTTGAGGCAGGAATTTCTGCCAAATTTCGTAATGCCAACAATATTCCATTAATAATTGTTGTTTTACCAGTTCCTGGTCCCCCTGTTAAAATTGAAATTGGATTAGTTAAAGCGTTAATAATCGCAACTCGTTGTATATCATCATAATGAATATTAAGTTGCTTTTCAGCTTTTTTGATTGCTTTTTGAACATCTTTTACAGAATAATTATCTCTTTTTTGTTTTTCAAGTAAATTTTTCATTGTTAAGGCAATGTCATTTTCTGTTTGAAAAATATTTTGTAATGCTGCATTTTCACCTGCGACAACAATTTTACCTTCATGCTGCAGATCATTGACACATGTTGCAATTACATCATAGTTATCAAATGATAATAATTTACCAGCATTTGTCAAAAGAAATTTTAGTTTAATAAATGTATTACCAGCTTGACTTAATTCATCAGTTAAAATCTGAAAAAGAGCACCCTTAATTCTACGAGGATCATCATTTGCTAGACCTAATTCCATACCCATTCGATCAGCACTTTTAAAACCGTATCCAGTCACTTCCGCTATCAAAGCATATGGGTCTTTTTGAAGCTTACTCAAAGTTTCACCATGGTAAATCTGATATATCTTATTTGAAACCTTTCTATTTAAGCCAAATTGAGCCAATTTCAGAATAATTTCAGAATAGGAGTCCATTGCATTGATACCATTTAACAAGCTATCCTTTTGCTTTTTAGTCAGAGATAATGTAGCAATCTTAGTGGGATTATCCTTTAAAATACTTAAAGCATTAATTCCTAATGAAGCAACAATTTTATTTGCGGCTTTTTTGCCAATACCTGGAAATTGTTTAGAACTCAAATAATTAACCAAACTGCCCTTTTCGTGTGGTAAAGCTTGCTTATAACTTTCACACTTAAATTGTTGTCCAAACTTATTATGAATAATTAAACTACCGTGAAATCGATAAGTGCCACCAATTTGAATATCACCAAAATTACCCGTTACCTTGATTTCTTCACGATCATAACCATCTATTGAATCAATAATTGTTACATCAAGAATTTTGTACAAATCCTGATCATTTTCAAAGATGGTACGATTTATTTTTCCAGTGAACTCAACCATTAAACTTGTCCTTATCCCCGATTATTTTTAAAAGTGCATCATACTTTTTTTGAGCTTGCTCAAAATATTTAATATCTTGCTTTTGAGAGATGGTAAAATATTTTTCTGCTAAATCACGATTTTTAGTTAAAATCGTGATTCCTAACATAAAGTTAACCTTAGCACTGCGCTGGTCCTGCGAAATTGTTGTATAACTCTTTTCCGCCTGGTCAAATTCTCCCAAACCAAGCCAAATATCTCCTAGTAATTCTAGGACGCGATCATCAGTTTCACTAATTGTCAAAGCATAGGCAAGAGCCTTTTGCAGTTGTCCCATTTTCATTAAAACTAATGATTTTTGGTATAAAACCAGATCATCATTTGGAATATGATCGAGTAGCTTCAGTGCTTGATCATATTTTCCCTGCATGTAATAACACACTGCCAAATCATAATCTAAATCTTGTGGATTCTTAACTGCATTTTTAGCTTGCTCAAGCAGCTGCGTAGCTTGGTCAAAGCTACCTTCTTCGATCAAAATTGTTGCTAATTTTAAATAATTTTCTGATTCCTGTGGATGGTTATCAATTTCACTAATTAAATTATCTATCCGTTTTTTGATCATTTTATTGTCATCTTTTTTTGGAAATTTATTACTTTTCATAATGAATCTGAATCCACCAATTTTCTTTCTAAAAAACTAGTTTTATTCCATACAATTAAGTGAAAGTTTTTTCCTTTGTCTATTGTTTCCAGGATTGTTAAACTAGTATTACTCAGCCCACCATGTTGACGAAGATTATTTAGAGAATATCCTAACAACCCGCCTAAAATTGCCGCAAGTGCAGCTCCATGACTAATTACCAAAACTTTCTGATCTTTTTTAGGATATTTTTGGACAATTTCTTGGGTGAAATTTTTGCCTCGCTTGATTACATCACTATAATTTTCTCCACCAATACTTTTGCCATCATAATTTTGAGGGTGATGCCATAAATTATTTACTTGTTCAGGGTATTTAGCCAACGCGTTTGAAAAATGTAACCCTTCAAGTTGGCCTAAATCAAATTCTCGTAAACGCTCATCAGTTTTTATAATCAAATTTGTTTCCAATTCTTGTTGAAGTCCCTTTGCTGTTGTAACTGCTCGTTTTAAAGGACTAGTATAAATTGCAGAAAAGTCTGTTCCTTTTAAGTAATTTCCTAATTTTTTTATATCAATTAAACTTTGAAGCAATAATGAAGAATCACCGTGTGCTCCTTGAAATATCTGTGCTTGGTTCCATTGTGTTTTCCCGTGACGAACAAAATAAATCTGCATTTAAAACTATCTCTCCTGTATTAGTTACTGTTTTAGTTTATCATTTTATCAAATTAAATTAAAAAGACTTAATTAATTAAAGAAAAAAGAGCAGTACTCTTAAGAAATTTCAAAAGTTAAAAAACATTTTGAAACCCCATTTAGACACACTACTCTTTTTATTCATTTAAATTAAACTAATTGAAGCTTACACCCATTTTGATAGGCACAATCAATGTTGCCACCGCCTAAACATTCTTCGCCATCATATAGTACCAAGGCTTGTCCGGGAGTAACCGCCCGTGCAGGCTCATCAAAATAGACAGTTATTGTATTAGTCTTAGCGTGATAATGAACATTTACACTGACATCAGGCTGACGATAACGAAATTTTGCAGTACAGCGCATCTTAAAGTCGCGGTTTGGTTGACCTGTAAAAAATGACATTTGACTTGCTTCAAGCTGAGTCGCATATAACAGCTCACTGTCATAGCCCTGCTCAACAATCAGTTCATTGTTTTTCAAGTCTTTACCAACAACAAACCAAGGAGCTGTTGATTCTTTAGTTGAACCAAGACCTAAACCCGAACGCTGACCGATTGTATAGTACATTAAACCTGCATGTTCTCCGACAATTTTGCCTTCAGGAGTAATCATCTTACCAGATTGTGCTGGTAAAAATTCACTCAAAAATTTACGGAAATTCCTTTCACCAATAAAGCAAATTCCAGTAGAATCTTTTTTCTTAGCTGTAGCTAACCCACTCTTGATTGCAATCTCACGAACTTGAGGTTTAGTTAAATTAGCTAAAGGAAAAATCACCCGACTAATTTGTTGTTGACTGAGTTGACTCAAAAAATATGTTTGATCTTTGTTGCCATCTTTAGGTCTCATCATATGGGTAATACCGTTTTGATCTGTTGCCGTTTTGGCATAGTGCCCCATTGCAATGTAGTCAGCATCCAAGTTCATAGCAAATTCTAAAAAAGACTTAAACTTGATTTGGCTATTACACATTATATCTGGATTGGGAGTTCTTCCATGCTTATATTCCTCTAAAAAATACTCGAATACACGTTGCCAGTACTCTTTTTCAAAGTTAATTGAATAGTAGGGAATGCCAATTTGGTCCGCTACTTTTTTAACATCTTCATAATCTTCTGTTACTGTACATACTCCAGCATCATCGGTATCATCCCAATTTTTCATAAAGACTCCGATAACATCATACCCCTGCTCTTTAAGGAGCAAAGCTGAAACGGAAGAATCCACTCCGCCACTCATTCCGACAACTACTCTGGCTTTTTTTGCCACTTTCAATCAATCCTTTACTGGAATAATAATTTTGCGTTCTTCCAAATCTTTAAGAATATAATTCAACAGTTCAACTGTAGGCGCTAATTGTTTATTCTTAAAAATATTAACTTTCTTTAAACCATTACGATCAGTCACAACCATTGTTAAATGCATCATGTCTTTATCAATCGTCATTTTCAACTTAGTGGGCGCATTGTATGGAGAATCATTGTATAACGGGTGCTCATAATTGAAATTACCCCGTTTAGTCTTCACAAATCCTACATCAATCAACGCATAAAGTTTTAAATCAGGACTAAGTGTAAACTTACGATTATCACCATTAATTATCGCTATATTTGCCATAATTTATCTCCCTTTTACAAATAATAAGTGATTTTAAAAAATAAAGCAATCATTTTTCTCTTGTTTGTAACTTGCAAGCAATTTTTGCTAACTGAAGTGCAAAAGACTTAATCTCTTTCACAGTATTATATCGTCCAAATGATATTCGAATTGATTCATCTATTCGTGGTGAGTTTGAACCAAACATAGCTTGCAAAACATGTGATGGCTCAAGTGAGCCAGCAGTACAAGCAGAACCTCCCGAAATTGCAAAACCAGCTAAATCAAGACTAGTCAGAAGTAAAATTGTAGAAACTCCATTAATGTGCAAATTCAGAATATGATGTGAGCAATATTCTTTAACGCCACCGTTAATTTCATAACTAACTCCAGCTTGGTCAAGCTCAAACAAAACCAATTTTTGAAAATATCGGTACTTAGCCTGTAATTCAGCCTTATCAATTGTTGTAATTTCTTCGACTGCTTCGCCAAATCCAGCAATCCCTGGAACATTTTCGGTACCGGCTCGCCTCTTAGTTTCCTGTTCACCACCAAGAATTAAAGAAGGTAATTCAACTTGCGAATTTTCATATAAAAATCCTAAAAACTTCGGACCATTAATCTTATGAGCTGATGTTGACAATAAATCTATCTTCATCTGTTTAACATCAATCTCTATATTTCCGAGTCCTTGTACAGCGTCAACGTGGAAGTACGCATTGCTTTTAGCTACGATAGAACCAATTTTAATAAGTGGATTAATTGTTCCGACTTCATTATTAACTGCCATCACAGAAACCAAAATTGTTTCAGGTGTTAACGCTGTTTGCAATTGATCAAGTGAAATACGCCCATCAGAATCAACGTCCAAATAAATAACGTCATATCCTTCTTTTTCAAGTTGTTTCATTGGTTCTAAAACAGAAGGATGCTCAATTTTAGTAGTAATAATTCGGCTCCCATTGTTTTTTTTGCTGTGTGCAATACCTAATATGGCAGTATTATTGCTTTCTGACCCCCCTGATGTAAACACAATTTCATTATCTGCAGCATTAATTGAAGCCGCAATTTTTGATCGTGCCTGATCAATTGTATGTCTCGCCTTACGACCTATTTCATAGGTACTAGAAGCATTACCAAAATTATTCTTCATTTCAGTAGTGATTTTCTCAATTACTTTGGGAGACATTGGTGTCGTTGCGGCATTATCTAAATAGATTTCTTTCATGAACTATTTCATCTTCTCCAGGTATTTACAAATTATCTTGGCTGCCTTGGCGGCAGATTTTTGGGCAAATAAATCAAAATCATCATTTGCACCATCATCACCATTATCTGAGATTGCCCGAATAGCAATGAGCGGTTTCTTGAAATGATGACAGACTTGGGCAGAGGCTGCACCCTCCATTTCTACACCTAAAGCATTTGGAAATTTACTTTTAATTTGATCTTTTTGCTCTTGAGAACCAATAAATGAATCACCTGTTACAATTAGCCCCTCTTGATAGGATAAATTTTGTTCATGGATAAACTGAATAAAATTATTTCGTTCACGTGAATCTAGATCAAAAACAGCTGGCTCTCCAGGAATTTGACCTTCAATATAATCTCCAGCAAGTGTATTATGCGCGTCATGATAAGAAAAAGTTTTAGCAATAACCAAATCTCCTTGATGAACTTCTTGCTGCAATGACCCAGCGGTTCCGGTCATTAATATTAAATCTATATTTACTTGGCTCAGTAAGCAAGTTAAATTGATAGCAGCTTGAACCTTACCAATACCACTAAGTCCCAGATAAATATCATTCTGATTAACATAAAAATGCTCGAATACTGTCGATCCGAACATTTTCCTGCTACCAGAGTGAAAATATTTACGATAATATTCTGCCTCAATTTCCATTGGGACAATTATTGCTATTTTCATTTTCCCCTCGCATCTATTATAAGTGAAATAACGCAAATAATACCAAAATTATCAGAGTCAACACAATTAAAATTGCATGATTTAATTTTCGCTTAAGTCGTAATCCTTTTTCTTCAGAAAGTTGATTAATATCCTGAGTCCTACTGTATTGCTGACTTTCGCGTCGTCCCACAGATTCGCTTACTGAAGAGTCTTTTTCTGTTTCTCTTGTAAATGCAGGATTAACATCAACTTCATTATCCTCAAATGCGGTCTTAATTGAATTTAAAAATTGTTTATTTTTCTTGTGTTTGATTTTTTTACGGTAATCAGAACGCTTTTCAGTCATCTTATTCCTTTGTGTTAGCACCAGTTAACAGCATGTTTTCCCATACACTCATTGCATATAAGGTTTTAGCATCAACAATCTTTCCTTGAGAGATTAACCGCTTTAATTCTTCTAAATTATACCAATGTCCTGTTAAAAACTCATCATCGTCAAGAGGTAATTTGTCAGTTACTTTTGTCAATGTATCACAATAAAATAGATATAACTTTTCATCAGTAAATCCAGGTGAAGAATAAAATTCGGTGATTGGCTCCCAATAGTCTGCATGATAGCCTCCCTCTTCATTTAATTCCCGTTTCATTGCATCCAAAGGACTTGCATCCTTTTTATCAATTAAGCCTGCTGGAATTTCTAAAGTTAATTCCTTTATCGGTTCTCGCCATTGCTCAACTAGAAGCATTTCCTGCTTGTTATTAACTGCAATAGCCGCTGCTGCTGGCTGATGTTTTACCACTTCTCTAGTAGCAGTCTCACCATTAGGTAATCTAATTGTCTTAACTGAAAGGTCAACAATTCGACCCGAAAAAATTTGTTTTGTAGAAATTTCGGTTTCTGTTAAATCCATTTATTCTCTTTCCTAAACATCGGCTAAATATACATTAACACATTGTAATCCGTTTTTACCTTGCGCAAGTTGGTATTTGACCTTTTGTCCCACTTGAAGCTTGCGATAACCCTCTTCTTTAATCGCAGTATAAAAAACAAAATAGGATTTATGATTCTGTTCGTCTTCAATAAAACCAAAACTGCTATTTTGATCAAACTGTTTGACTATTCCTAAACGCATTATTCTTCTAATCCTTCTTGAACTGCTTCTGGAAACTCAGACTTAACAATTGCAGCACACCGACCACAAATCATTGACAAATCGTTATCTTTACCGATATCTGTTCTAATCATTCGACAACGTGGACATACTTCTCCATCAGCACGTTTAACAATTATTGAGGCACTTGAAAATTGTTCTGCTTCTGTAGGTGCATTATCCTGAGCAATTATTAATTTAGAGACAATTAATATCTGTCTAAAATCTGCATCTAATTGTTTTAGGGTATTCATAACTTTTTCAGTTGGATAAATTGTTACAGCAGCTTCAAATGACTTTCCAATCAATTTTTTATTACGCGCTTCTTCAAGCGCTTTGAGAACATCATCGCGCAAGTCCATAAAAATATTCCAATTTGATAATAGTTTATCACGATTATCATATTGTTCAACAACTGGCATTTCAGAAAGTTGAATGTAGTCTTCTTTTTCTTTTAAAAATGTCCAAATTTCTTCCATAGTATGTGGCAAAATTGGAGTTAAAATTTTTGCTAATTTAACTGCTGCATCATAAATTACAGTTTGCATTGAACGTCTAGCATGACTATTTTTACCTTCAATGTATAAGACGTCCTTAGCAAAATCTAAATAAAAAGCCGATAAATCGTTCGAAATAAATGCAAAGACACGTTTATATACCATATTAAAATCGTATAATTCATAACTATTTAAACAACTCTCAACTAAATCATTTAATCTAACCTCTAGATATTGATCAATTGAATTTAATTCTTGATAATCAACTCGGTCTTTTATAGGATCAAAATCATTTGTATTTGCAAGTAAATAGCGAAAGGTATTTCTAATTTTACGATAACTTTCAGAAGTTTGACTCAAAATATCTTGTGAAACGGCTACGTCAGAGGTAGCATCAACTGAAGCAACCCAGAGCCTGATAATTTCTGCGCCCATTTTTTTAATGATATCACTAGGCGCAATAACATTGCCTAAAGACTTAGACATTTTATGTCCCTTGTCATCTAGTACGAATCCTTGAGACAAAATTGAATGATACGGAGCTTTCCCAGTTGTTGCAACCGAAGTAATTAAACTTGAATTAAACCAACCACGGTATTGATCACTACCTTCAAGATATAGATCCGCTGGAAAGTGCAAATCTGGTCTTTTAGCCATCACTGCTTGATGAGATGACCCTGAATCAAACCAAACGTCAAGGATATCAGTTTCCTTTCTAAATTCTCCATGGGGAGAATGTTCAGATGTGAAGCCGTCTGGTAACAAGTCTTTAGCACTATGTTTGTACCAGGCATTCGATCCCTCTTTTTCAAAGATTTGTGCAATATGTTCAATCGTTTGAGGTGTAACAATTGGTGTATCATCCTCTGCATAAAATATAGGTAGTGGTACTCCCCATGCACGTTGCCTAGAAATTACCCAGTCACCACGATCCTTAATCATATTATGCAAACGTAATTTACCCCATGAAGGCTTAAAATCAACTTGATTAATTTGACTGAGAATTTGTTCACGACATTTATCAATTGAAGCAAACCATTGTGTTGTTGCTCGATAAATCACTGGCTTTTTTGTCCGCCAATCATGTGGATAAGAGTGAGTAAAGTAACTTAATTTTAATAAATTACCAGATTTTTTTAGCTTTTCACTAACAATTTTATTAGCATCAGCATAAAAAATACCAACTAAATCAGGATCAGGAATCTCATCAGTAAAGCATCCTTTATTGTCCATCGGACTAAATACCGGTAACCCATATTTTTGGGCAACATTATAATCATCTTCACCAAACCCAGATGCTGTATGGACTAATCCTGTTCCATCATCTGCAGTTACATGCATAGCATTCATTAGTAACACATCTTGACCATAAAGAGGATGTGTTGCTAACATTCGATCCATATCGCTTCCCTTCAGATGTTGAACAATTTGGTAATCTTTCCAACCAAGTATTTCAGCAACGGTACTTAGCCGTTGAGTACCAATGACATATTTTTTATTGTCAACCTTAACAACTGAATAATCAAAAGCTGGATTAACAGTAATACCTTGATTAGAAGGGATAGTCCATGGAGTCGTCGTCCAAATTACAAAATAAGTATCTTTTTCGCTTAGAATTCCTTTACCATCTTTGACAGGAAATGAAATATAAATCGAGGGAGACTCGATGTCATGATATTCGACTTCTGCTTCAGCCAAGGTAGATTCACTCGATGGTGACCAATAAACTGGCTTTTTACCTTTATAAATAAAGCCTTTTTCATACATTTTACCAAATAGGCGAATTTCTGTTGCTTCATATTCTGGTTGTAAAGTAATATATGGATGATCCCAATCAGCCATGACTCCTAAACGCTTAAAGTCAGCCATTTGCTTTTTAATTTCCTTATTTGCGTAGTCTTGACACAATTGGCGATACTTTAAACGACTCATTTTTTCACGTTTTATGCCCTGTTTTGCCAATTGTTGTTCAATTGGTAGACCATGAGTATCCCATCCTGGCACAAACGGAGCATAATGTCCACTCATGTTTTTGAAACGAACGATAATATCTTTGGAAACTTTATTTAGAGCGTGTCCCATATGAATATTGCCATTAGCAAATGGTGGGCCATCATGCAAGTCAAATCTTGGCTTGCCCGCATTTAGTTTTAATCGTTGCTCGTATAACCTGTTTTCGTCCCAACTCTTTTGCCACTCTACTTCACGAACCGGAAGATTTCCCCGCATCTTAAATTTGGTTTTACCTAAATTTAATGTATCTTTTACTTTCATTTGGATTCCTTTCTATATAAAAAACTCACCCTAAAAATTAGGGCGAGCTTTTAATCGTGGTACCACCTAAATTGAGCTTATTAAGCTCCACTTATAATTGCATATCGTGCAATGACGCAATAAACCAATAAGACAGCTGATCAATCTATGGTATCTTTGACTAGCCTCCCACCATCGCTAATTCGCTGAGTCTACCTCAATTTTACTATCGGTCTATTAATTGTGATTCTTATAATCATCAGGAAAAATAAATGAATTTGCTCCTGAATCATTATCGTGCACATCGATCGTTGTATTATTAGAACTATCGCCCTCCATTGGGCGCAGCTCATCATTATCAATGTCTTCACCAAAGTTTACTTCATTTGGGTTATCATTGTCAACCTCATCATCTTCGTCATCAACATCTTCCTCAGCAGAAGTTAAAGTTAACGGTTCCCCACCATCTTGTGGATAGAAGCGCTCAGTTCCAAAATATTTATCAAGTGCTTTTTGCCACTGTTCATCGTTTAAATTATCAATTGCTTGCTGCAATAACTTTTGAATGTAGCTTCGATAACTTGCCGCTTCTTCTTTAACATGTTCATAATCGGCCTTAATTGTTTGAAGTTGCTGTTTTTGATAATCAGTGTCGACCTTAGCTTGAGCAATTTGATCGTTAGCATTTTGCGTAGCTTCATCAACAATTTGTCGCGCTCTTACCTGTGCCTGGGCAATTGTTTCTTGTGCAGCTCGTTGAACTCTTTGGTAGTCTGCTACTTGTTTATTCAAACTATCAATTTGTTGCTGTGCCTCACTTTGATTTTGTTTCAATTGCAATATTTCATTTTTTAAATCTACAGTTTGATCAAGAGTATCACCATAATCATCAACAATTTGATCTAGAAACTGATCAACATCATGTCTATCATAACCACTTAATCCTCTTTTTTTAAATTCCACATCATGAATATCCATTGGAGTTAATTTCTTCTGTGTTTCTTTGTTTGCCAAAGTTTCAGCACCACCTTGTATTTACCTTTTCGGGTTATTAAAATATCTAAAATTTGACTTCTACCAAAAAATCTCAAACTTAGAATATCATCTTTTTTTACTATTATATTAGAATCAATCACATGATGCCAATTTAATTTAATTAAATTATTTGCAAAAGCATCCTTCATTTGTCTTCGACTATGACCACTAATTCCAGAAAGAACTGCATCAATCCTAAGAGAAGATGTGATAATTACTACTTCCTTACTATTATCTTTTGGCAATAACACTTGAGAAAGTTTAACTGACTTAATTTCCACTTTGGTTTGGCCAATTCTATTAATTTCCTTCTCAAAAAAAGGCAATAGCTCTTTTTTAACCATAAATTGCCAATTTCCGTTACCATCCGTGATTATATCACCAAAAGTATCAGTTTCAACACCGGCATTGGCTAGAGTCCCTAATATCATGCTATGATTTAATCGAGCAAAGTTTGATGGATAATTAATTTGACAAATCGCAATTTGAAAATCGAAAATTGATCGTTTAGACTTTTTTGGAGTTAAATAGAGCCTCCTTTTTTCGGCTCTATTGTAACCACCATATTCTTGAACATAAATTTCAGTCCCTGCTATTGCTTTTAGCATTGCAATTTGCCCAGGATCAAGAAAATCAGTCAAAATGATTTCATTCCTAAACGCAACATTATTAAAAAAACTAATTATCTTGTTATTAAACTTGTGATCAGACTGTTCATATTGACTTAAAATATTTTTAGCATACTGTTGCTGTCTCTTTAATTTTTCTAAATTCGTTCTAATTCACCAACTTTAATTCAATCTTTGAACTTTTATTTGTCAACAATCTACCTGAATTTAAAATTCTTTTTATAAAAAAAAGTCACCCCAGTAACAACTGAAAAGACTTCTTTAACTTTATTAAGTTTATAAAATAGTATGTTCCTAATTAACTAGTCTTAGTAAAATATTGGCTATCCAAATGATAACATGATCTTGTACAAAATAAAGTAGTAATAGTCCTAATATGAAAGATAAATCTAACCCAGTTGAGCTAGATAAGCTTTCAATTGGTCCTTTACGAAAAATACTCAAATATGGTTCAATCAAACGATCAATTAACCGACCTACAGTTGAATTCCTCATAGCTGGAACCCAACTCATAATCGCATCAATTACCATTATAATACTATATATCCAGATTAGTTGCCGAATTAGGGTTATTACACTATAAATTACTGTTGTCATTAACTTAGGTTATCTTTCTTGTCAACTAAATCGCTAATTTTACCATTAGTCACAAATTTAGGTGGTGTAGCTAAAAAAATCTTATCTCCAATTCGTTGAATTTCACCACTAAGAGCATAAACAGTACCAGTAATAAAATCAACAATTCTTCGCGCTGAAGCATCTTCCATGCGACTAAAGTTAATAATCACAGCCTTATCATTCAATAAATTTTGAGCAACATCTTTTGCATCAGAATACACACGCGGTTCATAAAGAACAATCTTACTTTTAGTAGAACTTATCCCAGATTTAATTGAGACAACTTTATCATGATCAACTCCGTTAGTAATAGCCGTATTCTCTTCATCAACAGATTGATCTTCAAGATAATCTTCGTCATTAATCATCTCATCATCAGAAACGCCAAAAAATTTACCTATTTTACTAAAAGCCATTCTTCTGCCTCCTATTAATTTTCACCACGGTGTTTAAAAAAAGGTATATCATCTGTATCATCATCCATCGCACTTGTTTCAATTTGTGAGATACTACTTTGATCATCTACATCAAAAGGACTTTGATTTTCATCTTGATCAAGATTTAATGGGGTTGTTCTTCTGCTTTCCTGATCCTCACTGTTTAACCCCCATACGCTTGTAGGATCAACCATTGACTTATGCTTAGGTGCAGTCTTGACTTGCTCTGAAGGTGGCATTGTAGTTGGTTGTGGGACTGTTGAAACATTATCATCTGAACTTTTTGTTTGTTCAGCTTGCACTTTAATTTGATGACTCCGTCCAGGTAACTGTTTGGATGCTTCTTCTTCCGCTTGAGAACTAATTCCAGTTGCAATTACAGTAACAACTACCTCATCACCTAGGTTAGGATTAATAGATGTTCCGAAAATGATGTTAACATCGTCACCAGCAGCTTTAGAAACTATTTCCGAAGCATCTTGAGCTTCAAACAAAGTCAAATCAGGACCACCTGTAATATTAAGTAACACTTGCTTAGCACCGTCAATTGAAACTTCTAATAAAGGTGAGGAAATAGCTAACTTAGTAGCTTCTACCGTTCTATTTTCACCACTAGCACGACCAATCCCCATCAAAGCAGCACCTTGGTTAGCCATAACTGTCTTTACATCTGCGAAGTCCAAGTTAACATAATCAGTTGAAGTAATCAAATCTGAAATACCTTGAACACCTTGTTTTAAAACATTGTCTGCTTCTTTAAAGGCATCCATCATCGGAGTTTTCTTGTCAACCATTTCAAGTAATCGGTTATTTGCAATAATAACTAATGTATCAACATATTGTTTTAATTGTGAAATTCCTTCAGCAGCGTTCTTTGAACGTTTAGGGCCTTCGAAAGTAAAAGGACGTGTCACAACACCAACGGTTAACGCTCCGGTTTCACGTGCAATTTTAGCAACAACTGGCGCTGCACCTGTACCAGTTCCACCACCCATTCCAGCTGTAATAAAAATCATATCTGCACCCTTTAGTGCATCTTCAATTGTTTGTTCACTTTCTTCAGCTGCCTTTTGACCAACTTCTGGATGCGAACCAGCTCCCAAACCTCTCGTTAATTTTGGCCCTAATTGAATTTTGGTTTCAGCTTTATTACTATTAAGAGCTTGTACATCAGTATTGGCAGCCACAAAGGATACCCCTTGAACACCATCATCAATCATTCGATTGACTGCATTACCACCTGCGCCGCCAACACCAATGACTTTGATGACAGCATTTTTATTGTCGTCTGAGTCAAATGTAAAATCCATCTATATTAACCACCTTTAATCAAAGAACTTCTTGAAGAAACTCTTAATGCCTTTTTCCTTATTATCTGTATTACTTTTTTTCTTGCTTTGCGACTTGTGTTCTCGCTTCAGCAACTCACGTCTATTATATTCTTCTTTTACTTTTGTTTCATCTGTAGTATTCACTCTTTTTAAATTTTTAGTCAGTCGTGAATCGGATTCAGTAACTTGTCCTAGAGAGTTTTTACCGTAAATTGCATCAATAACTAAAAAATCAATATCAGACATTTTATAAGCATAGTTGACAATACCATATGCTGCTGAATAAACAGGATTACGCATTCCAATTTGATCTGGCTGATAAATACGCGTTTTTACATTAAGAGTATCGGAAATTATTTTATCTGTTCCCTGTAGTAAACTATTACCGCCAGTAATTACAATTCCTCCAGGTAACTTCAATGCATCATGCTTGACCAAACCTTTTTTGATTCTATCAACTATTTGAATAATCCTAGCATTAATAATTTTACTTAAATAAACTTCGTCAACCATTTGTTGCCCATTAGTGCCAACACTATTAACAGCAAACTTATTCTTAACAGAGGCAAGATTGGGATCAGCATAACCATAATCTAACTTTAATTGATCAGCATCTTTTTTCGAAGTACTTAAAACAGTAGAAATATCATTACTAATATCACCACCGCCCTCAAAGTCAATATTTGCATACTTGATCTGACCATTGTGTATGACAGTAGCTGTGGTTACACCTCCACCTAATTCAAGGATAATCGATCCAAAAGTACGCTCACTTTCGTCAAGAGCTACACTAGAAATAGCAAGAGGGGTTGGTATAAAGAAATTGTTTTGATAACCCGCACGTTCAATTGCCTTTTTTATATTATGCAAAGGGCTAGCCGGTGCAGTTAGCATAATACCTTGAACTGATAGTGAATGAGCAATCATTTTACGCGGATCATCAACTTCTGTTTTGCCATCAATCAAGAAACGACTTGGTAAAAAAGCAATTGGTTCCCGTTCATTCTTAACGGCGGATCGAATTGATGCACGAATAACACGCCTAACATCATTATTGCCAACTTCTTGGCCATTATCACTAACGTTAATCAAATCACTTGCTGCTTCTAACTGTAACATTCCTACTGGAATACCAGTTACAACACGATAAATATTTGCATTAGTTTTTTTGGCGATTTCTTTTAAAGCTTTACTAATTGCACTTGCAGTTTCATCGATGTCAACAATGTTTCCATGTCGCATACCTTTATTTGGTACCGCTACTGCACCAATCACTTTTCCTGACTCAGCAACTACAGCCTTCACACTTGTAGTTCCTAAATCTAAGCCCACCAAAAGATTTGTATTGTCCAAAAATTAACCCCCCGTCGATAATCTTTTCAAAAATTTTACCATAAAATAAACATATTTTCAGCCTACAAAATACCGTAAACTCTCTTTTCATTTGCAGTTAGGGGACGACTATATGCCCCTACTTCTAAATCGATTAAACTTTCTTTTCCAGCTTTATCTTTTATATCATTATAATACTTTAGTTTGCTTTTGAGTGTGTCAATATTACCAATAACAACATTGTTATCTTTCATGACGAAAATAACTTGTGACTTTCTTCTGGTCTTTCCACTTAAAAGTTTAATCTGATCACGAAATTCTTTTGGTAAACTATTAAATAAATGTAGATTGTTTTTCAAAGACACTTCGTGATTATAACCAATAAAAATCGGCTGATTTCGGCTGATTTTATTCCAAGGCAATAACTGCGATCCTAAGTTTCCATTAATTAAAATTTTACGATATCCCATCTCTTTTTTTATGTAGCCTATTGTTTGGTATTCGTTAATTCTTAAAGTTAACTGGTTAAAATTACTAATATTTATCTGTATACTCTTAATCTCAGGATAATGGTGCATCAATTTATATTTGATATTGCTTTGATGTAAAAGATAATCAATTACCTTATCACTTGCTTTGATTTCTGATGTCTGTACTACATCTTTTACAGGAAGATCAGTTTCACCAGTAATTTTCACACTATTAACATTTGCCAGAGGCGAAATATAGTAACCAAGCATAATTAGTGCAATAAATGAAACAACAAAAATCAACCCCAATTTTCTGACCAAAGCTGTCTTACGTTCATTGCGCAATTTAGAAAGCGAGGCAGAAACCTTGGTTCTTTGTTTATTCTTAGTTTGATTAGACTGATAGTTTAAATAGCGTGATAATTTTTCTTGAGGGTCAATTTTTGTTACACGTTTTTTTTTCAACTACCTCACCTTCTTATTCCAGTTATTTAGAGATTTCCTTCATAACTTTAATTACTTGATCTGAAGCATCTGGGACGCCCAATTTTTTAGAAGCATCACTCATTGCATTAGCATATTTGCCGTCAAGTAAAATATGATCAATTGAAGAAATAAAATTATTAGGATTCAAGTCATTTTCAGCAATGACAATGGCAGCTCCAGCTTTTTCTAAATCCAGTGCATTTTGCATCTGATGGTTATGTGTTACATTAGGACTTGGTATGAGAATTGCAGGCACTCCGAGAGCAGTAAATTCAGCAATACTCGTTGCTCCAGACCGTGAAACAACGCACGTCATCTTGGGTAATAATGCAGGCATATCATTGACGTACGGTAAGATTTTTATATTATCTCCATAATCAATGCCGGTCAATTTTGCTTTAACTTTATCATAATAAAGCATCCCAGTTACCCAGATAGTTTGATATGGCTTATGTTTTAACTTTATTATGGACTTTAGCATTATTTTATTAATAGCCAAGGCTCCTCGTGAACCTCCAAAAATCAACACCGTTGGTCTTGGAGAATTTAGTGACGAGCGAATATTATAATCTTCAGAAAATAAACTTAGTACCTGTTGAGAGCGCGGATTCCCAGTTTTCACCAACTTTTTCTTTTCAGTGAATTGTTTAGCAGCATCATCAAAAGTGTAGCAAATTTTATCAACATAATGGCCCAAAAATTTGTTAGCAATACCAACCACTGAATTTGATTCATGAATCATTGTTGGGATATTCATTTTTGCAGCTGCAAAGACAAGCGCGCTACTGACATAGCCACCGGTCCCCATAACAACATCTGGTTTAAATTCACTAATGATTTTTTTGGCAGTTTTAGTTGCCCTAACAAACATTTTAAGTGTTGAAAAGTTAGTCATTATATGTTTGCGACTGAACCCTTGAATTTCAATTGTACTAAAATTAACACCAGCATCTGGAACAATCTTAGCTTCTAAACCGTTTTTTGTTCCAACAAACAAAATTTCATCATTTGTTGCTAATTTACGCTCCTTTAACCTTTCAATAATCGCCATAATCGGATAAATGTGGCCACCAGTTCCACCACCTGTAAAAATAACTCTCATTTTATTTAGTCTTCAGTTCCTTAATAAATTTTATAAAATAATCGCCGCGTTCTTCGAATGTTCTAAATTGATCCCAAGAGGCACAAGCTGGGGAAAATAACAGAACATCACCAGATTCACTAACCTGATATGCTTCAGGTACTGCTTCTTGTAAAGTATCTTTAATAATAATTTGTTCAACGCCAGCTTTACGGGCAGCATCTGCCAATAAATATCGAGTTTCACCATACAAAACAGCAACTCTAACATGTTTTTTTATAAGTGGAACAAGTTCATCAAAACTAAAACCTCTATCTAACCCTCCAGCTATCCAAACTTCTGGTTCATTAAAAGAAGGAATTGCTACTGATGCAGCTTCGATATTGGTTGATTTAGAATCATTATAAACCTGGCGTCCTTCAAGTGTCATCACATATTGTAAGCGATGTTTAGCACCAGCAAAAGATGCTAATATAGTACGTATATCATCAAGGTTAGCACCCATTATCAAAGAAATTGCACTAGCAACTAAAGCATTCTGCTGATTATGAAGTCCTGGTAACTTCATATCACTCGTCTTCATAATTTTTTCTTTTTTGCTTTGCAAATAATCATCTGCAATAAAAAAATCAGCTGCATTTTCTTTTTCTGAAAAAGTCAAAATATGTGCTTTAGAAGCATTTTTTTCCTGAATCAAAATATCTTTTTGATCATAATTTGCCAAAAAATATTGCTCAGAAGTTTGAGTTCTGGTGATATTTAACTTAGCGTTCACGTAGTTGCTAAATGATTTATGATAATCAAGATGTACATTATTATAAATATCAACAATTGCCGCCACTTGGGGTCTAATATCACTTACACCTAATAGTTGAAAACTAGATAATTCAACTACTAGAACATCATCTTTAGTTGAATAAAGAACAACTTCAGAAATTGGGACACCAATATTTCCAACGGCATATGCATGGTGCCCGTACTTTTTCAAGTGATGGTCGAGGATTTGCTGTGTAAGCATTACAGTCGTTGTTTTACCATTGGACCCCGTCACTCCGACATACGGCGTATCGCTTACATTTAAAGCAATCTGTGGTTCTGTAATAATTGGTATCGCAACTTCTTGCGCCTTTTTTACCATCGGATTATCATACGAAATTCCAGGGTTTTTAACCAAAAAATCAAATTGCTCATGGTCAAACAAATTAACAGGATGAGTTCCGCTAATAATGCGAACCCCAAGATCACGTAATTTTTTTGCATGTTCGTTATTTGTCAGATCCGCTTGATCATTTAATGTTAATTTAGCCCCAAGTTTAAGGAGTAGTTTACTAACTGCAAAACCACTTTTTCCTAATCCAAGAACCAGAATATTTTTATTTTCATAAGTTTTGATTTGCTTCATTTTGTTTACCCCCAAATCATAAGATACAAGATACTTCCTAGTAATCCAACTATCCAGAAAATAAAATCAACTTTCCATTCTGAATATCCCAGCATTTCAAAATGATGATGAATTGGAGTCATTTTGAAGATTCGTTTTCCAGTAGTTTGAAAAGAAATGACTTGCAAAATTACACTTGCAGTTTCACAAACAAAGACAATTCCTATTAGTAACAATGACCATGGGCGATGTAAGAATATGCTGACAGCAGCTAGTCCTCCACCAAGAGCTAATGAACCAACATCTCCCATAAAAATCTTGGCTGGCTTATGATTGAAAACGAAAAATGCTAGTAGGCCGCCTAATACGCTCATACAAAATATTAAAACTGCTAAATTTTGTTGTTTAAACGCTAAAACTGCATAAGTTCCATAAGCAATTACTGACAATCCGGTGGCTAATCCATCTAATCCGTCTGATAAGTTCACTGCATTTGAAAAACCAACCAACCAAAAGACAATAAACACAATAAATAAAAAAATATTGCTGACAACACCAAAAAATGGCAAATAAAGACTAAATTTGAAATGATCAGCAGTCGCAAGTACAACTATCAGTAATGCAATTAAAATCTGAAGAGTAAATTTTTGCCAAGCTTTTAATCCTAAATTACGCTTATAAACAAGCTTTATACCATCATCAAGAAATCCAATTAAGCCATAACCTAATAAACTTAACACCAATATTAAAATCAATTTACTAAATTCATGCTGCCATAATACAACCCATAACGTTGAAACGACAGAAGCAAGTACAAAAACAATACCACCCATTGTTGGTGTTCCTGATTTTTTCTGATGCCACTTAGGACCTTCATCACGTATTTCCTGTCCTTCATGGTGTGATCGCATCAAAATGATCATCCATGGTAAAAGAAGACTTGTAATTACTAATGAACTGACTAATGCTATGATGCTAATAAGCATAAGGTGCTACTCCTTTAATTTTATCTTTATTTTATCTTTTGACTTAATCGGTAATTTTGGCAAAATACTCTGATCTTGAACCCTGCCTGACCCACTAATAATTAGATTTAGATCAGTTAATTCAGAAAATTGATGAAGATCATCAAGTGTCCAACCTTTCATATTTGGACAAATCATTTGCCCTGAAGTTTTAACAAATAGCCGTGACCCAGGCAATTCTTTTTTACCAGGAAGATAAGCCTGTGCCGTTATTTTATCACCCTTACCAATTTTTTCTAGTTCAAGGCCAACCTGATTCGCTTTTTTTACAGCATCAGAATAATTCAGCCCTTTAAAATTGGGTACCTTAACATATAGTGAACTATTCAGTCCACTTTGCGACATTAAAATAATTCTCTTCATTAGGGGCTTGAAAATAGATGCCAAAATCACTTCAGCGGGTTTACTCATTCTGCGTGGTTGTTTCATTGTAATATAGATACAATAACGCGGATTTTTGGCTGGCGTAACACCAACCACCGAAAAAATATAATTACTATCACCTTTTAAATAGCCTCCGCCTTTAAGATTGGCGATCTGAGCTGTACCAGTTTTAGCTGCAATACTTTCATGATCAATTCTATAAATTGATCCAGTACCAATGCGCTTATTCAAAACCTGCTTCATGTTAGACAAGACTACTTGCGCAGTTTCAGGAGAAAATACAGGCTGGCCAACTTTTTTAATTTGATAATTAGTGATTGTTTTCCCTGTTGGATCGCATGTTTTATCAACAAATTGCGGTTTAACCATTTGTCCATTATTTGCCAAACTACTGAATGCCTGCATCATTTGCATTACATTAACATTTACACCTTGACCAAAACTAGTTACTGCCTGATCAATTGGTGAATTAAAAGTCAAAAAACCTGGTTGCTCGCCCGGCAAAGTTACTCCTGTTTTTTGACCAATACGGAATTTTTTCAAATAGCTATGCCAAGTCTTGGCCCCCATTTGTTGTTCAATATGAACAAATCCTGTATTGCTAGATCGCGCAAATGCTTGTGAAAATGGTATACTTCCCCAGCCATGCGCCTGCCAGTCATGAATAGCTGAACCTTTAACTACCACAGAGCCAGAATTGTAATATTGATTAGGATGATAATTACCACTATTAGTAGCGGCTGCTAGTGTTAAAACCTTAAATACTGATCCAGGTTCAAAAGTGTCCTGAATCAAGATATCACGATATGAGTGACTTAAATTTTTTTTCGTTTGCGGATTGAATGTTGGTCTTTGTGATGCAGCTAATACTTTACCAGTTTTTAAATCTTCCACTACTGCTGTCATTGATACAGGGTCGTAGTTTTTTTGAACATAAGTTAACCTACTTTCCAGATAAGTTTGTAGCTGTGAGTCAATAGTTAAGTAAATATTATTTCCATCAACTGGTGCTTTGTATGTTTGAACACTGTTTGGCGCTTGATAATTTGCAGCATCAACCGATGAAATTTGATAACCATCCCTACCAGACAAAGTATTATCATACCATGCCTCAAGTCCCATAGTTCCTACCAAATTTTCTTTTTTGGTCTTCTTATTATATTCTGGAGTTGCTAATCCAATCACATGAGAAGCAAAATTACCATTTAAATAGAGTCGAGACTGTGTCTCAAAAAATTTGATTCCTGGCAATTTCATCTTTTCAATTTTATCCTTTTGTTTCTTATTTAAACCAATACCAGCATTACCAAATTGTACTTGAAAAGCTGGATGTATTGGAGACAAATAATGTAAAATTTGATTTTTGGATAAAGGCAGAACTTGAGCTAATTTTTCAGCTGTTATTTCTTTATTTACAACATATTCCGGTTTGTTTTTGTAATTAATTGACGACTTATCCAAAATGGCATAAACAGTATACAATTGAGAATCTTGCGCAACTGCTAATCCATTGCGATCATAAATCGTTCCACGATTTGCTTTTAATACTTGATTGCGCATATACAACTGTTCAGTTTTCTGATTTAAATTTTGACCATTAACAGTTTTAGATATTCCAATATATAAAAATCTACCCATAAATACAAGAAAAACCAAAGCTACAGTTACCTGAAAATATCTTCCAACTGTAAAACGGTATCTGTGAGCTTTGGATTTTTGTGATTCTAAATTTATAACGCGTTTTTTCATTAGCGAATAGTCCTAATATTTTTATCGATTAAAGTCAACCCATTGTTACGAGCAATCCTGTTCATTCTACTAGTCGAAGTTAACTCTCCCATTTCCTGACGTAAATCGCTAACTTGACTCTGCTTTTTTTCAACTAAACGCTGTACACTGGTAAGTTCATGCTGGGCTGATGTTGCAGAAATACTAGAAGAAACTAAAATAGCCATTAAAACAACTGTAATAATTGCTCCCACAGTCAATAAAGTCTTCTCAAAAACAGACCAAGAAACTTGATGATAATCAAGAACTTGCCGCTGCCTATTTTGTGGTTTTGGCTTTTCATTAGGATTAAATTCTATTTTTCTTGCTAAACTATCAGCCATTGCTTTTCCCTCTTCACAATTTTTCTGCTACCCGCAACTTGGCACTGTGTGAGCGGTTATTATTTTTTAATTCTTCATCTGAAGCAACAATTGGTTTTCGATTAACCAAACGCATTCTTGCTTTTAAAGTATCTGGTATCATTGGCATTCCCCTTGGAACTTCAACTTCAGAATACTTTTTAAAAATACTTTTGACGATTCGATCTTCGTCGGATTGGAAAGTAATTACACTAATTCTGCCACCCGGCTTTAGTAAATCAATTGCCTCTTCAAGTGATTCATTTAATACTTCGAGTTCATGATTTACAGCTACACGTAAGGCTTGAAAAGTTTTCTTTGCAGGATGTCCACCGCTACGACGAACATACGCCGGAATAGCTTCTTTAATTATTTCCACTAGCTCAAAAGTTGTTTCAATCGGCTTTTTTTGTCTGCTTTCAATGATTTTGTGAGCAATTTGACGTGAAAATTTCTCATTACCATATTTATATAAAATATTTGCTAAGTCTTTTTGACTTGTTTCATTTACCAGTTGATATGCATCGAGGCTTTGCCTCTGATCCATTCGCATATCCAGTCTGGCATCAAAGCGATACGAAAATCCACGTTCAGCTTGATCAAATTGTGGAGAAGAAACTCCTAAGTCATAATAGATACCATCAATACCATCTTGATAACCTAGCTTAACCAGATTCACATTCAGATGGCTAAAATTATCGTGTACCAATTTTAATTGCGGACCAGTTTTCGAAGCTAATAAATTAGCAAAGTTTAACTTTGCTGAATCTATTGCATATTGATCTTGATCAAAACCGATTAACGTTCCTCTATCAAGTTTACTTAACAAGTACTTTGCATGTCCGCCTCCACCAAAGGTTGCATCCACATAAAGCCCATCATTTTTTGGTTTTAATTCATTAATTGTTTCGTGTAAGAGTACACTGGTGTGTTTGAATTTCATAATTTATAGTTCAATATTATCAAAATCTTCAGCAATGTCATCATAATCTTCGTTAGCCTGTATGCTAAAATCTTCCCAACGATTTTTTGACCAAATTTCTATTCGATCTGAAACGCCAACAATGACACATTCTTTAACCAAGGAAGCGTGATTCTTTAATGTTGTGGTCAGATTGACACGCCCTTGTTTATCGAATTCACACTCCATCGCACCAGAATAAAACAAACGTGTAAAACTACGTGCATTTCTCTTAGTCAAAGGAAGTTGTGCTAATTTGGCTTCAATTTTCTCCCATGCCTCAGTGGTATAGCCGAATATACAGCCCTCCATTCCACGCGTAAAAATCATCTTGTCACCAATCTGACTTCGTAAACGAGCAGGTATAATTAAGCGTCCTTTACTGTCAAGATTGTGATGATATTCACCCATGAACATGGCTTAGCCTCCTTCCTAAGAATAATTTACCACAATTCACCACTTCCTACCACTTTTTTAGTAATAAAAGATGAATTATTTAATTTTTTATTTTGAAATAAGTAAATTACCTTTATTTTTCAACTTTTTTATTTAAGAAAAATGTGGGGGTCTCATTGTTTCTAAATAAAAAACTGCTAAACTAATACTTTTAAAAAGCAAAATTTAGCAGTTTTTTTATTTTATGTTCGAATTACTTAGAGTTAGATCATCATAAATAACAAGCCAAGATACCAAAATATTGTATTGACAGTAAGATAATCCCAAATTTGACGGATTAATTTAATTAAAGAAATATTTTTATTTTTAATTGCTTCAACAGCAGCTAAAATCACAATCAGAATAAAAAAAGTGAAAAAGCCATAAGGCAAGAATTCTGGCTTATCTTGCTGAACCGAAATTAAGTGACATGCCATAATAAAAAATAAAGGTAAAACATCATATCCTCTAAATTTTGCTTTTGGAAAAAAATGAGCTAGTCCAAAAGCAATAATTAATCCAATTAGCGGTAGTAAAAAAATATAAAGCATATTGCACCTCGATAATTTAATTATGCCTCTTATTGCTTTTCCTAATTGAAAAAAATAATCAAGTAGAATAAAATATTGTTCAAATAGGAGGACGAATTTATGGCACGTAGACATAAAAAGAAAAGATCAAAATTTCAAAGACTAACAATTGTAATGGCTTGGTTAATGGCACTCATTACCTTGGTAGGCATTATTATGCAGGCAGTTAGTTCATTAGCTAGCATGGGAATGCTAGGATAAAAACGTGAAGGCAGTGGCTTCACGTTTTTATTGTTTGTAATTATCAAGATTAACCATAAAGGGATAATTACTAGCCAAAACGTCCCAAAGTTTGTAAGTAATTATTGTAAATAAAAGCGACCAACAAAGAGTAGGTATGATGCTTGTAAGTAGTTTGGTAACCGAAATACTACTAATGCCGACCAAATTTATAATCATCCAAGTATAAGAATCAAGCAAAATTACAGTTAACAAAACAACCAGAATCCTAACCCAAAAAACTTCTGGCAAAAAACGAGCTATCCGTTGTAATCCCCAGCAAATAATTGGTAAAGAAATAGTATAAATGCCAATGATTCCAAAATAATACAAATCAGCAATAATTCCACTACATAGGGAGAGCCAAATTTCATTTTTATTTGTATCATCAAATAATGCAATCAGCATAATACCAATTGGCATCAACAAATTAGAACCACCTGTATTGGCAAAAAATTGATGCAAGAAAAAAGAGAGACTCGCATTAATAACTAAGGCAACATATAAAGCAAATGCCAAGGTGAATTTCTTGAAGACATGCATTACTCTGCTACCTTTCTTTTTATCACAGTAACAATAGACGGATCATTTAATTCACCAGCTGGATTAATTTTTATCAAATTAGACAAACCAAAAGTATCATGTGTTGTAGTAGCAATTGAACCAATTAACAATCCTTTTGGTGAATTCCCCCCCATACCACTTGTATATACTTTGATTCCAGCTTTAAGCTTATGAGCGTCAATTGCTTGAGTAAAGGCTAAAGTATTAGATCCAATTACAGTGATAACTCCATGAACTTTTTTTCCATTAGTCGCTTCCGCTTCAACCGCAAAACGATTTGCTGATTTATCACTAGTTGTAATTAATTCAACTTTAGCAGAAGCAGCATTAGTTTCAACAATTCGTCCAATCACACCACCACCTGACATGACTGCCATGTTTTTTTGTAAACCTGAAGTAGTACCTTTATTGATCACCAGCAAATCAAGCCAGCTATCTGGTGAACGTGAGATAACTGAAGCCTGTACCGTGTCATAGTCGGTCATTGTTTGTTTTACTTTTAATGCTGCCTTTAATTGTTGGTTCTCCGCTTCAAGCGCTTGATTGCGGGTTTTAGTCTGTTGTAATTCAGTTACACGACTCTTTAAATAATTGTTTTCATCTTGCGTTTTTAATAAATCATAAACACTGTTTAAATTACCTGAAACTATGCTAATCGGAAAATTAACTATTCTGGTACCAACTGCTACAATATCATTTCCAAAGCTTTGTATAAGTAATGGTGTATTTCGATTATTACGTAAACTTACGCTACCACCTATGATGGAAAAAGCAATAATAATAACTATACAGACTGATAATAATTTTTTATTTTGTAAAAACTTCTTCATATGGAATTTATCCCTAAAGAAAAGTCGGCAAAAATAGCCGACTTTCAAGATTATCTGCGACTTTTGCGCATTAGTTCAATGTTTTTAAGAGATTTGCCAGTCCCTAACGCAACACAATCAAGTGGATCCTGAGCAATAAAAACTGGGACTTTAGTTGCTTCTGAAATAACATCTGGTAAATTCTTCAGCAATGCTCCACCACCGGTTAAAACAATCCCATGGTCAATAACATCTGCCGCAATTTCTGGAGATGTTTGTTCAAGTGTCTCTTTAATTGCCACAATGATATCCTGAACAACATCTTGAATAGCATTAGCAACATCAACAGCTTTTACATCAACAGATTTTGGCAAACCACTAACTAAATCACGACCACGAATATTAATCGATTCAATATTCGTGGCTTTTTCAACTGAAGCCGAACCAATTTGAATCTTAATATCTTCAGCAGTACGCTCTCCAATTAACAAATTAAAATTAGAGTGCACATAGTTTATAATTGCAGAATTAAACTTATCTCCAGCCTGCCGAATTGATGTAGAGGAAACAATGCCACCAAGTGAAATTGTGGCAACATCTGTTGTACCTCCACCAATATCAACAACCATGGATCCAGTAGGATCCATGACTGGAAGCCCAGCACCAATAGCAGCAGCAAAGGGCTCTTCAATTACAAAAGCTTCACGAGCACCAGCAACCCTCGCAGCGTCAATGACAGCACGCTTTTCTACCTCGGTTACACCCGATGGCACACAAATCATTGCTGAAGGCTTAGCATTTCCCACTGTTTTCTCAATAAAGTATTTTAACATGGCAGCCGTAGTATCGTAATCTGCAATCACTCCATCTTTCATTGGTCGAATGGCAGCAATATTAGCTGGCGTTCTGCCGATCATTTCACGAGCTTCTGAACCAACTGCGATCACTTTATCAGTTTGAGTGTTTTTTGCCACAACAGAAGGTTCTCTAAGAACAATTCCTTTTCCTTCCATATAAACAAGAGTATTGGCTGTACCCAAATCGATACCAATATTTTTAGCTCCTAATCCAAACACGAAAATCTCTCCTTAATAACTGCAGTCTCTAAATCTTGAATAATTATAGCATAAAGTACGGTTTAAAATAGATTTCCGAGTTAAGTTTTAGATGATTTTAAAATAATTGTTTCTCTTTCAAGCTGAGATATTTGCCTTTACCGACAATAAAATGATCTAAAAAATCAATGTGCATTACTTGAGAAATTGATATTAAGCTCTTAGTTAATTCAATATCACTCTTAGATGGTGACAAATTACCACTAGGATGATTATGAACAACAAAAATTCCTGCACAAGCATATATCACGGCCCAACGAAAAATTTCCCGTGGATGCGCAATTGACTTATCTAAGGTTCCACGAAATAGGCACTTTTCTGCAATAATATGATTACTGTTATCAATATACAGAACCCATAATTCCTCCTGTTGATGACCTGCCAACTTATCCATTAAATACATCCCTACTTCATTGCTGGAGGTCAAAATAGCCTCACGATCAGGCACAGCTAATCTCAATCTTTCAAGCAAATCTTCACAAATAATTGCAAGATCATCATCACAATTAGCGCCAGAAAGATAAGCAAACAGATCACTAAAACTATTCACTTGAATTTCTGTAAGTTTTTTAATTAACTCATCAAATCGACTAATTCCATTATCATTCAGTCGATTAAATAAGTTACACAACAATTCCATATCTGTGTCTACGCAAAAGTGACTGGATTTGATATACTTCATTAAATCATTCCTTTCACTAATTAGATACGTAGAAAAGACTAAATTTTTTCTAAAAACTCATCAAAACTTGAACAAACAACTACTGCACTATCCTTATCTTGATTATTTGCAGGCAATAAATTAGGAATCATTACACACTTTATTCCAGCACTAGTAGCAGATTTCACTCCAGAAGAAGAATCTTCAAAAGCAAGTAAATTACGTTTGGGTAATCCCATTCTTTCGGCAGCTAAAAGATAAATATCTGGTTCTGGTTTTGGCTTGATATGATTTCTATAAATGTCAGCAGAATTCAAATGAAAATCAAAGTAATTTCGAATACCAGTTACCCACAAATTATGTTCAACTACTTCCTCTGTATTACTTGTCACGATTGCCATCGAAAGTGCAAGATGCTGAAAGCAATCCAAAGCTCGCTGAACTCCGGGAAGTAACTTTAATTTACCCTCATCAGTCCATTGCCAAACCAATTCATTTGTACGTTTAATAAAACGATTCCGTTGCTCATAGCTACTAAAATAGCGATGATAAAAATGATTCATTTCATCTTCTGATGACCCAACAAGTTTTAAATAAAGATCATCTGGAACATTAATATGAGCTTCTTTAGCAGCCACTATATTAGCTTGCCAATACAGCTTTTCAGAGTTCATCAATAATCCATCCATATCGAACAGAATTCCCCTAACACGCTCGTTAATCCCTTGAACTTTCATTTGATTCCTCCAGCTGCAAAATATTACCAACTAGGTAAAATGATCCCGTAACTACTAGTATATCATTTGATTTACTCTCATGTTTTAAGGAAGCATATGCAACTTTCCAATCTAGCCAATAAGGATATTTATTTTTGATTTTTTTCGGAAAATCTTCCAATTTAGCGGCACGTGGATAATCAATCGTTGTTATATTTACCCGATCCGTTTCTTTGAACAAAGAAAAAATAGGATCCAGATCTTTATCCCGCATTATCATAATTAAAATTCTCACTGTAGCTTTACGCAAATTTTGCTGTTGATGAACAAAATTCAGCAAATTTTTCATTGCTTGCTGATTATGCGCCCCATCTAAGATAATTAAAGGTTGGGCCTGTAATATTTGATAACGTCCTGGAATTACAGTTTGATCAATCGTATCTATAATTTGCCTATCTGATAGTTGTAGCTGCAATAAAAAAAAGGCCTTAAGTGCAACAGCAATATCATAACTTTCTACCTTAGGTCGTGGTAAAAAACTAAGATGATGCTCATTATCTTGATAGATCAACTTTTTATTAAGAAAAATTTTAAAATTTTGCCCCAATTTATAGCATGCAGCATGTTGTTTAACCGCCCTTTTATTAATTATAGGCATAACTTCTCGTGGAATATTCCCCACAACTAACGGGCGATTTTTTTTAATTATGCCACTTTTTTCATAAGCAATATCTTGAATAGTCGGACCGATAATTTTCTCATGATCCAATCCAATTGTAGTAATAATGCTGACCTCTGGAATAATTACATTCGTTTTGTCATGTTGACCACCAATGCCAACTTCAATGACCGCAAAATCACATTTTTCCTTGGCAAAGTATACAAAGCCCATAACAACTTCATATTCAAAGGTTACTAATGAAAAATCCGGGTCAAGTTTTCTTATTTTATATAGAGCATTTTCAATTTGATTAGCTGTTTTAAGCATGGCAGAATCTGTCATGTTTTTACCATCAATTTGCATTCGTTCACCAAACTCAAACACATAAGGTGAAACAAAAAGGCCAGTCTTTTGACCGGCCTTTTCTAGCAAATGGCTTAAATAATACGATGTCGACCCTTTACCATTAGTCCCTGTTACGTGAATTGTTTTAACCTGGTCTTGTGGATCACCGAGGACATGTAAAATTTTTTGAATGTAACTTAAATTGGATTTAGAGTGTTTTTTAGGTAGAGCATATAAATATGACAAAAAGGTTTTCGTATTATTAAAAATCACTTTATTCACTCTTCTTCAATTCTTTAATTCTTTGCCGTACACTATCAAGTTGACTTTCATAATCGGACAACTTTTCTTTTTCCTTGTCGATAACAGCTGCTGGTGCATGTACCACAAAGCCCTGATTACTCAACTTCTTTGTAGCCCGTTCCACCTCAGCTTCAAGATCTGTTTCTTCTTTTCTCATCTTCTTAATTTCATCTTCAACATTAACTAAATCAGCTAAGGGTATAAAAATTTGCGCTCCCGAAACAACGGCGGTTTTAGCCAATTTAGGCGCTGAAATTTTAGTTGCAATAGTTAATTCTTTTGGATGCAAAAAGTTTTTAACATAGTCAGAATTATCTGTTAAAATGTGTTCATTTTTTGCATCTTCTAATTGAATCATGATATCAATAGAAGATGATAACGGTGCATTAACTTCCATTCTAATATTACGAACAGCCTTAATAATTTCAATTAAGAAAGCCATATCATGCTGAGCAGTATCATTAACAAATTCATTATGTTGTTCAGGGTACTTAGCAACCATAATTGACTTACCATCGTGTGGCATTGACAACCATAATTTTTCAGTTACAAACGGCATGATTGGATGAAGTAAACGTAAAATCTGATCAAGAATCCAAATTAAATTATCTTGCTTTCTAGCCTTTAATTCCGCATTATCTCCATTTAATGCAACTTTGGAAATCTCAATGTACCAGTCACAAAAATCATTCCAAATAAAGTTATACAATTCTCGGCCAGCTTCACCAAACTTGTATTCATCAAATAGCCGAATGACTTCACTAACAGTGTGATTCAATCGATCAAAAATCCAACTATCCGATAAATCAAACTGCTTAGTATCAGGTAAATGTGCCGGCTGCGAATCTTCTGGTAAATTCATGATTACAAATCGAGCAGCATTCCAAATTTTATTTATGAAGTTCCAAGCAGCAGATAATTTTTTTGGATTATAACGTGTATCTTGGCCTGGTGCTGTTCCATTAAGTAAAAACCAGCGTAAAGCATCGGCACCGTACTCATCAACCACATCCATTGGATCAACACCATTACCCAGAGATTTACTCATCTTTCTACCTTGTTCATCACGAATTAAACCATGTAAAACAACATCCTTAAATGGGCGCTCATGGGTAAAGTGCAAGCTTTGAAAAATCATTCGTGATACCCAGAAGAAAATAATATCATAACCAGTAACCAAGGCATTAGTTGGAAAATAGCGTTTAAAATCGGCAGCATCTTCATCTGGCCAACCCATTGTCGAAAATGGCCACAAAGCGCTTGAGAACCATGTATCTAAAACATCAGAATCCTGATTCCAGTTTTCTTCATCCTTTGGTGCTTCCTCACCAACATACATTTCACCAGTCTTTTTATTGTACCAAGCAGGAATTCGGTGACCCCACCATAGCTGACGAGAAATTACCCAATCATGAACATCTTCCATCCAATGCTCAAGTGTTTGCTCAAAGCGTTCAGGAACAAAATTGACCTTATTTTCAGTTTTTTGATTTTCTAGAACTTTCTCAGCCAACGGCTTCATCTTTACAAACCATTGTGTTGATAAACGTGGTTCAACTTGAACACCAGAACGTTCAGAATGACCAACGGAGTGAACAATTGGTTTAACTTTAATCAAATAGCCTTGATCCTTTAATTCATTAACCAGGGCCTCACGGCAGTCAAAACGATCCATTCCTGCAAATTTTCCAGCATTTTCATTCATCGTACCATCATCATTCATTACGTTAATGCGTTCTAAATGATGACGATTTCCTACTGCAAAATCATTTGGATCATGTGCTGGGGTAATTTTAACTAGTCCAGTCCCAAATTCAGGATCAACGTGTTGATCTTCAATAATCGGAATTTTACGACCTACTAGTGGCAATACCAATTCTTTACCAACAATAT
This sequence comes from Lactobacillus sp. X-49, assembly GCF_057063645.1. Classification (NCBI taxonomy): domain Bacteria; kingdom Bacillati; phylum Bacillota; class Bacilli; order Lactobacillales; family Lactobacillaceae; genus Lactobacillus; species Lactobacillus sp. X-49. The sequence continues at coordinate 82,392 of NZ_JBXSQM010000001.1, read as the reverse complement.
TTTTGTAACGTTCATCACCATGTGCAACAGCAACTGCTGTATCTCCAAACATAGTTTCTGGCCTAGTTGTCGCAATTTCTACAAAGCCCGAACCATCAGCGAATGGATATTTAATATGATAAAAAGCTCCTTTATCATCCTGATGAATAACCTCAATATCACTCAAAGCCGTTTGCAGTTGTGGATCCCAATTAATAATATATTCACCGCGATAAATTAAACCTTCATTATATAACTGTACAAAGACCCGTTTTACAGCTTTCGATAGTCCCTCATCTAAAGTAAAGCGTTCACGCGAATAATCAAGGGATAGCCCCATCTTGGCCCACTGGCCTTTAATAATATTTGCGTATTCATCCTTCCAGTCCCAAACTTGTTTTACAAAGGCTTCACGGCCCATTTGGTGACGATCTTTTCCTTGCTTACGCAATTTTGCTTCAACTTTAGCTTGTGTCGCAATTCCAGCATGATCCATGCCTGGTAAATATAAGGTATCATAGCCCTGCATCCGTTTTAAGCGGATTAATGTATCTTGAATTGCGGTATCCCAGGCATGTCCCAAATGAAGTTTTCCTGTAACATTTGGCGGTGGAATAACAATTGAATATGGATGTGCTTTTTTATTACCCGATGGTTTAAAAAGATCCTGATCAAGCCATTCTTGATACCGACCTTCTTCAACTTCATGGGGATCATATTTAGGTGCTAGATCTGTCATAATTTTTCTCCCAATAAAAAAATCCTAGACAAATTGTCTAGGACGATTTAATTTAACCGCGGTACCACCTAAGGTTAAGCAGGTTAAAACCTACTTCTCTTAACAGTGATAACGGTTAACCTACCGAATCAGCTTACTATTAGTTCAGCCAATCAGCTTAATCAAGCTACTGATTAACCTTCATTCGGCTTTTCACCAACAATGAGCCTTTCTCTATTTATAAAGTTAATACCCTCTTGATTATTGCTTTGAATGTATTATAGCATGTTTTTTATAGCAATGCAGTATCTTCCTTAGCTTTATTAGCTAAGAATTTATCGCCAGGATAAATAGTAGTTATTTTCATACCATCGAGAGCTCGGTTGACCAATGCTGCAATGTCAAGGCGAGATTCATATTCACGAGCCTTATCAATTCTTGGCTTGGTCTTTGGACGAGGTGGCGCAAAAATTGTGCAACAATCCTCAAACGGCTGGATCGATAAATCAAACGTTCCGATCTGTTCAGCTAAACGAATAATTTCAGTTTTATCCATCGTTGCCACTGGGCGCACAACAGGAGTAGTTGTTATATCATTAATTGCTGCCATCGATTCCAATGTCTGAGATGCAACTTGCCCGATAGATTCACCATTAAAAATCGCTAGACCTCTTCTTTTTGCACGGATTTGATCGGCTAAGCGCAACATAAATCTGCGTTGAACCGTCATTAGATAACCTTCTGGTAATTTTTCTTTAATAGTTTCTTGAATTTCAGCAAATGGTACAGCAATAAAATTAATTCGCCCAGAATAATTGGCTAAAATTCCAGTCAATTCCTTAGCTTTATTTAGTGCTTTTTCAGTAGTGTATGGTGGACTATAAAAATGGATCATATCAATGTCTACACCACGTTTTAAAGCAAGATATGATGCAACTGGCGAATCAATTCCCCCGGATAGCATCATAACTGCGTGACCGCCAGTGCCTACAGGCATGCCACCGGCACCATGAAGCAACTGGTTAGAAATATATACCGCATCTTGGCGCACCTCAATACGTAATACCAAATCTGGATGCTTCATTTCTACTTTCAAGCCAGTCATATTTTTAAATAAATAATCACCAATCATTAGGTTTAATTCATTAGTGTCATAAGTAAAATGATGATCACTTCTACGGGTATTAACTTTAAAACTCATGCCAGCTTTAAAAGTTTCTTTCATTAATGCAAGTGAAGTTTCCCTAATGGCATCTAGCGTCTTTTCTACTTTAATAGTTGGTGAATACGTTTGAATTCCAAAAACTCTTTTTAGCCGTTGATCTATTTCAGTAAAAGGTGCGTCATTTAATACAATATGCATTCTATCGTGACGTGGATGAATTTCAACTTGCGGAAAGTCACGTAGAACTTTAGTTACATTTCCAGCAAGCCGTCCGATAAAATCCTTCCTATTTTTTCCTTTTGTTGAAAGCTCACCATAGCGAACCATAATTTCAGTATATTTCATTACTTTTTATTCTCCTAAATGATTAATTGGGGCGAAATGTTGGTAAATTTTATCAAAAACTTTAATAAATTCATCAGCTTCTTCAATAGTGTTTGTCTCATCAAAACTCAACCTAATTGCACCTGTAGCATCCTTATCATCGACATGCATAGCAACTAATGTACTAGCTTCTTCACTTTTGGTAGAAGCACAAGCTGAAGTAGTAGAAGTATAGATATCATGCTCTTCTAATGTATGAACTAAAGTTTCACCGCGAATACCTTCAAGCGCAAAACAAAGAATATGTGGAGCAAAGTCAACTGAACTCTGTGAAAAAATCTTAATCCCAGGTTTGTTTTGTAGATAATCAACTATTCTTTGTTTGATTGTTACCTCGAGGTTGGCCTTCTGTACCTCATTTTCTAAAAGTAACCGTATAGACTTAGCCATACCAGCGATTGCAGGCAAGTTTTCAGTTCCTGAACGTAAACCCTTTTCTTGTCCACCACCATCATGTAGTGGAAAAATCATCTTACCACGTTTTTTATAAAGAATTCCTGTTCCACGAGGGGCATGAAACTTATGCCCTGACAAGCTAAATAAATCTACGCGTGGTGTAAAAACTCGCGACCAAATATTTTTACCAAGAGCCTGAACATTGTCAACATGAAAGCTAATAGTCGGGTAATTATCTAACAAGTCACTAATTTCTGCAATTGGTTGAATCGTTCCAATTTCATTATTAACTCCCATGACTGACACTAGCGTAGTATTTGAATCAATAGCGTTACGAAGATCCGTAACACTAACGCAACCTCGTTTATCAACTGGCAAACGCGTAACCTGAAAGCCAAGACTTTCTAAAGTTGTAAACGTATTGGCCACTGAAGCATGTTCAACACTTGACGTAATGATATGTTTACCAAATTCGCGTTTTTGCAATGCGGTTCCTTTAATTGCCCAGTTATTTGATTCCGTCCCGCCAGAAGTAAAGAAAATTTCATCGGGTTTAGTTCCTAAAAGATTAGCAATTTGGTTACGCGAACTTTCCAACAATTGAAATGCACGGTCTCCAAGTTTATGTAAGCTAGACGGATTGCCCCAAATAGTTTGTACTACCTGCTCATAAGTTTCTAAAACCTTTGAATCAATCTTAGTTGTTGCGCTATTATCAAAATATATCATGTAATAAAATCATCCCTATGTATTTCTGTATTTTTCGCTCAACAGCGATGTTTTGCAACATAATTAGCTTCGTATAAATTCACTTTAATTCGAGAAAAATCGATATTTTTGTCCCTTTTGTGTTCCCAAAATTATCTGCATCAGTATAATTAACATTTGGGGTCATCATGTGCATAGTGGCTTATTTATTTGTTGAAACTTGAAAAAAGATATCATGTAATATTACCTATCTCCATCAGCAACACTAATTACCCTAATGTAACAAGTTTTGTGGCCATTTTTATTGCACTTTGACTAAATAAAACTTATTTTCTAAAATGACACGTTTAAAATTGTAGCACAAGTTTAGTATATCGTAACCATTGAACATCCCTAAAAGCAAGCAAATAACAAATAAACCTTTTTTAGCATAAATTTTATATCTTAATAACAACTTATTTATTAATGCTTTACACAATTTTATTTTTTAAATTTCATCTAGCTTTTTAAGAAAAATAATTGGTCTTTGCTTAAAAATATTAACTATTTTTACACCTTGAAAAGATAAATGTTTTATAGCTTTGCAAAGACTATTAAAACTATACTGAGTAGTAATAAATTATCAACAATATATATCTTACTATAATAAAAAAATAAAAACCAAATTAAAAGGACTGATCACACAGAATATCGAAAATCAGTCCCTAATTAAAATTTGTTAAACTTTCCTATTAGAGCACACTACAAGCTGCCTAATTGATGCTTTTTCTATTACTATTTTAAATCATGATAATTTTATTACTTTTAAAAGGGTTACTAATCTAAATAAAAAATTCTCAACATCTTAGAATTAATTATTTTTCTTTTCAGAATAATAAAGGTTTTCAAGTCGTTGATATGAGCCGGGCTCCGCTTTTTCAATTGCAGTAGCAATCGTATCAAGAGCTTCCTTGTAGTTATATTCTTGACTATATAATTTCATTGTCTTTTGTTGAGCGCTTTTAACTATAGCGTTAGTCGAATACTTATTAGCATACTGCAGAGTTAATTCAACTAGATCTGCAGAGTTAATTATGTCATCTGCTTCACGTTTTAATCGTTCAACATCATCTGAAATTTGAATTAGTTCATTTGAAATTTTTTCCATATTAAGTCTAACTTGACTTAATTCTTTAGCAACATGACCAATTTCATTAACAACTAACGTATACATCTGGATAAAAGAATCTGGATTACCCGGTAATTTTTTTCGTTCTAAACGCCGATAAACCAATGACACTTCCTGTTTAAAGCGATTAATCGAATCATTGGCAACATTCTCAGAATCAAACAGGCCATCAACATCTTTCGACATCGTTTGTTGTTCCGCAGAAATTTCACGCAATCTTTCAATAACGCTTAACCATGATGCTTTAATACTAGAATAAACACCTTTACCATCAGCCAAGTTTTGTGTATCCACTGTATATTGACGATTCATATCATTAACTTCTTGCTCGAGTTTGCGACTAGTTGCTAGTTCACCATGTGTCAACTCATAACTTTCATCAATATGGCGCAACTTTTCAACTAGTTTTTTAGACTCAACCTGTTCATGTGCTAAGAGCCGTTGAATTTTATCTTGATTTTCTTCAACAAAAGGACGAGCCTTATATTCTTTAGTCAAAATATCATATAAGTTAGATATTCGCGATTTGATTTGTAAAACTTGCTGATTTAATTCATCAATTTTTAAATTCGCCAAAAGTTTGTCTGCAGCATCGACTTGTTTACGAATTTGCTTAACTTCATCTAACACATCAATTTCAGTAATATAATATTTAGATGATACCATTTTTTTATATGAGTCAGCTAATTCACTTAGTTGATCTTGAAAAACAGTATCCAACAAATGACGATTAGATCTTATTTTAGGTAACAGCGAATTAATTGAGCTTAAACTCATCTTGATCTTAGACAGAACACGTTTTGCCTCAACTTGATCTCCTTGAGCAGTTAAACTCTTAGCTTCAGAAAAATCATTTTCTAAATTTGTTAGCTCATTTTCAAGTTGATCAAGAGCTACGCCATATTCAAACGAATCTGCCAAAACAAGTTTCCGGATCTCTTGATAATTTTTGATCAGATCATCATATTGCATCTTATTTTCGCGATTAGATTCAAGTAGCTCTGTAAAAACTTCTTTTGTATTTTTGGCATCATCATATGTAGGCTGCATAATCTCCTGTGCCTGCTTAATTTGTTTGTGAGCTTTTATTAAATGATAATGCGCATTTTGCTCTGCAGACTGTTCCACCAATTTTTGAACATGTGGAATTTTGTTATTAGCTGCTTGCTGATAATTTTTACGCCATGTTGTTAATGTCGTCAGGCTCTCACCTGCTAGATCCATTTTATCAAGGTTGATGATATCGGTTTCTAAATGCATTTCGGCAATTCTGTTAATCAGCTCATCAAGCTCAATAATTTCGTGTAGTTGCCTACGATTAACAATAAGCATAAATGCTATAATGACAATAATGATTAAAATTGCAATTATTACAACTATCGATTGGGTTGGTGACATAATCTTCCTCCAAAACTATCCCAATTATACCAAATTTATCTAATAGTGTGGTATACAGTTTTGTAAAAAGATTAAGATTAAGTTAGACCTTTAAAATAATACCGGTAATCAAAATTATAGCACTTATTCTTTGCTTAATACTAACACTTTATAATTGTAGCTATGAAACAACCGATTAACTAATGCTCTATTTCAATAAAAATCGGTATATTTCCTTGCTTTACAAAGATTCAATCGTTATAATTGATAACGTGTAAAATATTTGCAGCCATAAGTGACAAGAACGTCAACATCTTAATACGTTTTAGTGAACGAGTAACCGACGCTGCAACAGGCGAAAATTAAAATTAAGATGCACGAATGTTGAACTTATATGTGATATTTTACTCCAAAAATTGTTAATAGATTTTATTGGAGGATTTTATGTCAAGATATACAGGCCCAAGCTGGAAACGTTCAAGAAGATTGGGGATTTCACTTTCAGGTACTGGTAAAGAGCTTAGTCGTCGTAACTATGCGCCAGGTCAACATGGACCTAACTCACGTGGTCGCCTATCAGAATATGGTGAACAATTACACGAAAAGCAAAAGTTACGTTGGATGTACGGTTTAAACGAGCGCCAATTTAGAACTTTGTTTACACGTGCAGGTAAGATTCGTCAAGGTGAACATGGTACTAACTTCATGATTTTGCTTGAATCTCGTTTAGATAGTATTGTTTACCGTTTGGGTTTAGCTACTACTAGAGAACAAGCTAGACAATTAGTTAACCACGGTCACATCACTGTCGATGGTAATCGTGTTGATATCCCTTCATACGAGGTTAAAGTTGGTCAAACCATTGGTTTGAGAGAGAAAGCAAAAGGTATGCAACAAGTTAAAGATGCTCTTGAAGCTGTCGTAAATCGCCCATCATTTGTTTCATTTGATGACAATAAGATGGAAGGTTCACTTGTACGTTTACCAGAACGTGACGAGCTAGAACCAGAAATCAACGAAGCCCTTGTTGTTGAATACTATAACAAATTACTTTAATTTCTTATTTAAAAGCCCTTTCCTTTTGGAAGGGGTTTTTTACTATTTAAAAGGTGGTTTATCAATGGCTGAAGATTTAAATAAAAGAGTTAGTAACGCGGCTCAAGGAATTACCCCTCAGACAAAACCCGACGAGCGGAGACGATTTTTGGGATCACTTCGAGAACGTGTGTTTGTCAGAATGTCTAATTCTGAAGTCCAGAATCCTAAGTTAAGAAAATTATTCTTGGATAATTTCAGTAATTATCTTAATTACGAAGTTTTAATTAATGGAAATATTGATGATGCTTTTTTAAATCAAATTGAAGCAAGTTGTGGCAAATATGATATCGCATTTACCTTGATAAATAATGAAACTGCAAGAACTGGCCTTGATGAGACTGCCGTTGTCGTGGTTAGTAAAACGGCCATTAACCGCCTGCGCATTGAAATTAGTCAAGTTTACCCACCTGAAATAAGCAAAGAGGCACTTCCAGGAACAAAAACGGCTAAAGGTGGCTTTTGGCATCGACTCTTTCATAGGTATAGGCAATGAAACCATTAGCATACAGAATGCGTCCCCAGACACTCGACGAAGTTGTCGGACAAACTCATTTAATTGGTCCTGGTAAAATAATTCGCCGGATGGTAGAAGCCAAGTTATTAGCTTCCATGATTCTTTATGGCCCACCAGGCATTGGCAAAACTAGTATTGCCAGCGCTATTGCTGGTTCCACCCAATACGCCTTTCGTCAATTAAATGCCGCTACCGATACTAAAAGGCAATTGGAACAAGTAGCAGCAGAGGGAAAAATGAGTGGTACTGTTGTTTTATTACTAGATGAAATTCATCGTTTAGATAAAGCTAAACAAGATTTCTTGTTACCATTACTTGAATCAGGACAAATTATTTTAATTGGTGCTACAACTGAAAATCCTTATATTTCAATCTCACCTGCAATTCGTTCTCGTTGCCAAATCTTTGAATTAAAACAATTAACTGAAACTGATATTAGTAAAGCAATTGACCGAGCTCTTACTGATAAAACAAACGGTTTAGGCAAATTTAGAGTTAAGCTGACTTCTGCTGCTCGAAAATTATTGGTTGAAAAAGGTAATGGAGATTTAAGATCAACCTTAAATGGACTAGAGCTTGCTGTTATTTCTACTCAGCAAGAATTAATTTCAGCGGGTAAAAAAACTGAAGATGGCTTTACAATTGACCAACAAGAAATGGCAAATTCAATTCAAATGCGAACGCAAAATTTTGATGCAAAAGGCGATGGTCACTATGATCTTATTTCCGCCTTTCAAAAATCAATTCGTGGTTCTGATACGGACGCTGCATTACATTATTTAGCCCGTTTAATTGAATCAGGAGATTTAATTGGAATTTGCCGACGATTAAGCGTAATCGCATATGAAGATATTGGACTTGCTAATCCAGCTGCTTGTCAACACACAATTCAGGCTATCACTGCTGCTCAAAATTTAGGGTTTCCAGAAGCCAGGATCCCCTTAGCAAATGCCGTAATTGAATTATCTCTATCACCTAAAAGTAACAGTGCAATTTGTGCAATTGATTCTGCTTTAGCCGATATACATAATAAAAATTATGGAAATATACCCAATAATTTAAAAGATACACACTACCGTGGTGCCAAAAATCTAGGACATGGAACTGGATACATTTATCCCCACTCATATTCAGGAGATTGGATACCGCAACAATATATGCCTGATTTGTTATTAGGAAAGCAATATTTTTCTCCTAAAGGAAATTCTAAAATAGAAAAAGCTTTTAAACAGCAATATCAAATATTACATGAAATGCAAAATAAAGGTCTACACCAAAAATATTAAATCTATAAATTGCATCTGTCTCTAAAGTAAGCTAAGTCAATTTTAGAGGTTTTTTATAAAAGCTTTGCAAGAAACGACTAAAAAATCAAGAGATCGCTTTAGTATTTATAGTCTTTTTGGTTAAAACAAGAAATTTTCAAATATCTTTCTAATAATTAATATACTAGCATTTAAAACTAACTATATTTAACATCATTCAAAATTAAAATACGCCACAACTGTCTGTTGTGACGTTTTTAATATTGTAAACTAATCATTTAAAATTAACTCTCTTAATATATTTACCTGTTCTGTCAATGTAATGCTTCGTTTGATTAATCCTAACATGGGCTACAATATGTTCTAATTAACTTACGCTTTCTCAGATTATCATGTTGACTATATAAGTTTGCTTGATGCGCGGCATTGTGGGACCCCTTTACCTGAGCTTACGGCGCCACTTACTCCAGACGCATCTGCCACTTGATCTATCTTGGAATTCATCACTTTATTTTTAATTTAACTGCGTTAATAAAATTCAATTATCTTTAACCAATCTTGAGTTTTATTAAACAAAAAAGAAGCTCCCCATTGCTATGAGAGCTTCTTTTCTTATCGCAAATTAATTAAACTATCCTCCTTAAAAACTTCTCTTTTTAATATATTGGTTATGTCCAATTATGTAGTATGCTTTACCATGAATTTTGACTGCATTGCCATAGGTTCTAATCGTCTTATGCTTCTTTAATTGCTTACCAGCCAAACGTTTACCATCTTTGTTATAAATATGACTAGCTACTTTTAACCGCCGTTTTGTACCAATAACGTTGCCACTTGCCACATACTGGTTAGGAGCAATTTCTAGCAATTCATGACCGCTCACTACTTTTCTTTGTCCAATGGTAAATCTAGAACCTATCTTAAGAATAACTTGATTACTCCGTTTGCCTTCATCATTGTACACATAAGAATTATGCTTAATCACTGCATCGGCCGTTACACCATCTGCTACTTCTCTACTTGGTCTAGTAATAGATGGGGCAAAGTTAGCGACTTTGATATAGTGATTATTAATTGTCAGGTAATATGCTTTACCATGAATCTTGACAGGATCTCCATAAGTAATAACTGCTGTATTCTTCCTAAGCAATTTAGGACTAATTCGCTTGCCGTAGTGGTTATAAACAAAAGCATTATGAACCAGATTCCGCTTTTGTCCGACAACGTTGTAAATATCAACATATAAGCCATTATCAGTCAAGTAGAAATCATGACCATTAATCTTTTCTGTGCCATAAGTGGCAATGATTGACCCCTTCTTAGCAATTAACAGATTAGCTCGTTTGCCTTCTTTATTATAGAAGTAAGCATTGTGTTTTAAAGTCTTCTCTACGGCATTCGGAGTAGGTTTAGGACTAGGTTCGGGCATTTTACTATCAATTGGATTTGAGTTTGAACTTGAGTTGCCATTTCCAGCATTAGGGAGAGGAATATTATTTGAATTACCATTAATATCCTTGCCTTCAGCTATCTTATTGATATCCGCAATACCTTGATTCTTACTGCTATTAATTATTGCTTGATCCTGGGCATTGTCGATCTTATCCTTAGCATCTTGGGCAATTTTATCAATCTGATCCTTAGCCTTTTGCTTATCCGTTATATCTTTATTGCTATCTACCTTGTCTTTGGCATCCTTAGCTGCCTGATCTATCTCAGCTTTAGCTTGGCTCTGTTGCTCTGCTACACCGGTGCCTGCTTGATGCGCCTGATCAATGGCATCTTTACCAGCCTTTACGGCTTTATTGACTTCATCCGCATTTGTCGCCTGATCGATCTTGGCATTGGCGTCTTTGACGGCGTTGTCAACTTGACCTTGTTGCGCTGTCTTGGTGTCCTTATCTAGGGTCGGATCGTTTGCTATGTCTTCCTTGATCTTGGCGGCTTCTTGGGCTATCTCAGCTTTAGCTTGGCTCTGTTGCTCTGCTACACCGGTGCCTGCTTGATGCGCCTGATCAATGGCATCTTTACCAGCCTTTACGGCTTTATTGACTTCATCCGCATTTGTCGCCTGATCGATCTTGGCATTGGCGTCTTTGACGGCGTTGTCAACTTGACCTTGTTGCGCTGTCTTGGTGTCCTTATCTAGGGTCGGATCGTTTGCTATGTCTTCCTTGATCTTGGCGGCTTCTTGGGCTATCTCAGCTTTAGCTTGCTGCGCGGCGTCTACGCCAGCATAATAAAAATACACATCAGTATTAGTATCAGTAAAAATAACATTCTGAGAATTCTTGCTATCGGTAGTTAAAAAATATTTTTGACCATTGTTGTCAGTTATCTCTTGTTTTGGACTAAATTCCCCACCAAGCAATCCGCTGCATGTTTCTTTTTCGATCTCTTTATTACTACTATCTAGGTAATGAACAGTTACCGAGCCTAAACGAACATAAGTATCCGCTGAAGCTATAAGACTATCAAAGCGAGTACCTGACTGCCCAGTTTTTTCTTCAGGATTAATTAAAGTACCTGAACCTACTCTATGCCAGCTTCCGCTAAGGCCTAAAGTATTATTTTTTCTATTAAAGTTAGAGCCTAACTTTAAGGTATTCAATGCAGTGCAATCACTAAACATGGTGGACATGTCAGTTACTTTTGACGTATCAAAGTGGCTTAAATCTAATGAGGTTAAACTAGAGCAATAATTAAACATGCTGCCCATATTAGTCACGTTTGACGTATCAAACTTGCTTAAATCTAATGAGGTTAAACTAAAGCAAAAATTAAACATGCCGCCCATATTAGTCACGTTTGACGTATCAAACTTGCTTAAATCTAATGAGGTTAAACTAGAGCAATAATTAAACATGCCGCCCATGCTAGTTACTTTTGACGTATCAAAGTGGCTTAAATCTAATGAGGTTAAACTAGAGCAATAATTAAACATGTTTTTCATGTTAGTCACACCTGAAGTATTTAATTTCTCTAACCCTTCAATTTGAGTTAAAGCTCCAAAGCCACTAAATAAATATGAAGCATTCCCTGTAATCGTTAAATTACCGGTTATTTTTATTTTTTTAAGTTTCGTACTAGGTTCAATGCTACCGATTTGAGTACAAGCAGTTAATAAATACATAGGATCGGTAATAGTACCACCAGAAATATCTAACTCTTGATTATCGTCAGTTAGCGTCAAAGTTACATTACTGGCTTTTCCATCTGTACTTTCCCAATTCGGCAAGTCAGCTACCGTTTTGATGGTCTGTTTTGGCTGCGCTGGTTGGTTATCATTAACAGGAGGTTGAACTTTTTCATTTGTTTCATTACCGGTCTGATTTGATAAATTATCATCAGCACCATTAGTTGTATTTGCAATTTGATTTAATTTTGCAGTATTAGCCGATTGATCAGCGTTGATCTTGGCGGCTTCCTCCTCGAACGCTGGATATACGTCTATGCTTGGTTTATACGCCTGATCGATGGCAGTTTTAGTTGCGCGTACGATTTGATTTATTTCATCCGCACTTATCGCCTGGTCTATCTGCACTCTAGCGTTCATGTAGACATCTTCAAGAACGCGCAGTTGCTGGTAGCGTTCAGACGCTATCAAGTACCTATCACCGTCGAGTTTACCCATGATCTTATCGCGTTCGTCCTTGAGAGCTTGCAACGCTTGGTTCTTTGCTTGGTCTAGTTTGGTGCCTGCACTTTTGGCCTCTGGCTCTACTTGATCTACGTTGTCCTTTTGCTTTGGCTTTCCGGTTACGTCATCAATGGCTCGTTTGCCAGTGTCCTGATCATCTGCTAATGCATGATAAACATATTTAACTTTTGTTTTAGTATTAATAGTAATTTTTGCATCGTTAACTACTTCTTGACCATCTATTTCCACATGGTCAAATGTATAATCTGGAATTTTTGGAGCTTTAGGAATGGCTACTTCTTCACCGATAGTACCAGTAATCTTTATTGCTTCACTCGGTTCAAGTTTATTGCCGCTTTTATCCTCATATGTTGACGTAATTGTTGTTTGGGTATCGCTGTTACCAATTGAAATATCTTTATCTACACGCTTGTTGAGGGAAACAGCTGATTCTCTGCTTCTAACATTTACTGTATCTGTAACAGCTTTATAACACGAATCAATCTTTAAAATTTTATTGGCAGTAATTGTTTTAATATCTACTAAGGTAGTTGCAGTCTCAACTTTATCTTTAGCTTGGTTGAGCATCGTATCTACGGCAGCAAGCTGTTCTTGCTTTTTAAGATTGTTTAGCTGTTTATCAGTACGAATTTTATCCCTAATCTTCGCAGCTTCTACTTCTAAACTACTAATAGCATTTTTCTTAACCTCACTTATTTCTTGATCATCAGCCATCTGATGGCTATCGTGGGCAGAATTGTCCTGGCTTTGGTTAATCGGCGATTGGATTTCTGCAGCCTTTACATTCTGTACAAGTGAGGTGTTACTATAAAACAATCCTCCCAGCATCAAAGTTAATAAAGAATAACTAATTACCCATCCTTTTTTACTTTTATGCATTTTATAATTTGTGTTTTTAACATCTGCGATTAATCTATGCTTGTTCATAATATAATCTCACTTTCTGTTATAACATGTTTCGTATTTATTCTTGATTTTCTCACAATTTACAGTTAATTTCTATAGATATTTTGTGATTAATTATTATTAAAACACAAATAAAAGTGGTAGCAAATCAATATAAACATATTACGTGTTATTAGTTATTTATTGTGCTTGAAGCTTTTTTAAATAACGTATATATTAAAAAAGCCAAAATTCACTTATTCTACTTTTTATAGATTGTTATAGCAAGGAATATTTAATAACCTTTATATAAAATTTTTGATTTATTAAATCTGCATTTACTATTAATAATTTTATAATTAATTTATCTGTTATATTATATTATCAAAATATTGTAATAAAAATTCTGATAGTGATCAAAAGCGTTATTTTAATTATTTATCACATAAAGTAAAAAAAACTAGAATTTAAATCATTAATTTAGCTAAAATATAAAAAAGATATGCTGAACGCATACCCTTTCTTCATACTAAAAGTCCGATTCTTGTAAAGATTCAATCATATTATTAAAAATGATACATATTTTATAATTTAGCTCTTTAATATAATTAAATGCCAGTTTCTTAATTCAACTCCTTTAATATTCTCTTAGCTAAAGCAAAGTTCCCAACCGTGGCCGAGCCGTTATCAGCAATTGCTGGCATGGATATATACTTGCTCAAGTCCGGCACAGCGATATAACCATTAAGCATTTTATTAAAGTCTTTTCGAACTTTTTCTAAAAACTTTTCACTCGTTACACCGCCACCAAAAATAATTTTATCTGGTCTTAAAATCAGTGTAGTTTGTAATGCAGCTTGAGCTGCATAATAACTCATAATGTCCCAAACATGATCGGATAAAGGAACATCTATCCCCTTTTTACCCGTCCGTGCTTCAAAGGTAGGTCCTGAAATTAATCCTTCCAAACAGTCACTATGAAACGGACAGATTCCGTCAAATTCTAAATCATCAGGATGGCGCTTAACTAAAACATGACCCATTTCAGGATGCCCCAAACTACCGATTAGTTTACCGTTAACTATGGCACCACCACCGACTCCAGTGCCAATCGTGTAATAAACAAGTGAATTAATATCCTCGTTTGATAGAAGCGACATTATGTATTCCCCGTATGCTGAACCATTAACATCAGTAGTAAAAAAGATAGGGACATTGATTTCTTGTTTAAGCATCCCAACTATGTCGGTGTTTTGCCACCCCTTTTTAGGTGTTTTAGTGATATAGCCATAATTTGGTGCTGTTTTCCTAATCTCTATCGGACCAAACGATGCAATACTAATAGCATCAATCTGAAATTGTTTAAAATAAGAAACAACTTGCTTCATAGTTTCAGTTGGTGTAGTTGTTGGTATAGTAGTTTTATCTTGTATTTGATAATTTTCATTGCCAACCGCACAAACAAACTTTGTGCCACCTGCTTCTACTGATCCAAATAACATTTTAATCCTCCTTAATCACTAGTTTTAATCAACACGTTAATTGCATTTTAACTTCTTAAGCAGAAGAACTCTTATTAATTATTTTCCTAAAGGTTACAATAAAATCAAATAAATTTTGAATACTGTGATAATCTTTTCTTGAAATAGCTAGCAATAAATCATATTTCATTTTGTCTATCCCACTTAATAGCCTCAAATGAAACCTTTAAATTCTTTGTAGCATAGCCTCATGAAGGCGTAAGCGCAATTTTGGGAAAAATTTAATAATAAAATCTCACTATACAAAATGTTGGTTTATCGCGTCGGACTAACCCATGTACCTGAACCATGACCCAAAATAGTTTTTATGGCTGGAATAAATGTGGTAATGATTGTTATGGTATTAATTACCCATAAACACAGTAAATAAATGGGGGCAAATAAAATATATCTCAACTTATTTCCTCGCGTATCAATTAATAAAGCTGTTGTTAGTTGTAAAGTACCAGCAATCATTTCAAAGCAAATTAACATTAAAGTTGAGAATAGCAAATAAAACAACTGTGGCCAATTTTGCAATGTAATATAATTAATCACTAAAAAAACAAAAATTATTGATGAAATGGCAAAGAAAAATGACCAAAAAATACTAAATGTTTGATCAAAAAGTAACAGAGACTCACCCAAATTTTTAATCGGATGTTGCAAAACTTTTAATAAGTTAGTAAGCCAAACTTCCGTGCCGCCCTTAGCCCAACGCTTACGTTGATGATATAAATCCTTTAGCGTTTCTGGAACCAGTGTGTAAGAAATAATATCAGGTGCAAACACTGATAACCAATTATTTAATTGATGATCCCATGCAATACTAATATCTTCAGTGGCACGGTCTTGACGAAATAAGCCCACATCCATTAAGGCGCTTTTACGATACATCGTATTCGCACCACTGTAAGCAAAAATACTACCAAAAACGCCCATTTCAGCTCTCTTTATAATACCAACAATACTAGAAAATTCGACAGTGATTGACTTCGTAATAAGCTTAGTCCGATTACGAACCTCGACATTAGAAGTCACCGCCGCTATATTTTGTCCTTCTGGACTATTGAAATAATTAACATAGCGTTTTAGCGCATCAGGTTCAGGAATTGTATCCGCATCATTACTAAGGACAAATTCTCCTTTAGTAAAAGCCAAGCCAACATTAAAGGCATGCGCTTTACCCTTATTTTTTTCAATATGAATGATCCGTAAGTTTAAATACTGTTTTTGTAAATCTTGTAGGATCTGCAGGGTACGATCTGTTGAACAATCATCAATTACCAAAACCTCATAATTAGTATAATTTAGCTTTGTAAGTAAATAAATGATAGTTTCTTCTAAAGTGGCTTCTTCATTATGTGCAGGAATCATAATCGTAATAAATGGTTCGTCACTTTCAGAAATATCAACAAAGTATTTTTTCTTATTTCTAAATACGAACCTGTAACATAAGCCACCGATGAACCAACCAAGACCACCGAGGATGGGATATGAAATTAAAATCAAAAACAATATATTTAATAAAGGCTTAATAGTTGACCAAGTTAAACTCATTATTAACCTCGCTTCTTAAATAAACGCTGCGCAAAATCTGTTTCAAGATTTTGTTCGGGTTTAACACTATAAAAATTTTGCTGTTGGCGCTTATCTAAGTCACCAAACTTTTGTTTCCAGCCTTCTTCGATTAATTTTTCGTGTTGCTCTCTGCGTTCTTGATTGACTACCCTTTTTTTAGTCCAAACGGAGATAAAATGACGATTATTGCGAAACGTCAAAAACAAATAAATTATTGCAATAAGTATGAATATAACTGCAAAAAATCTAATTAAAAATCCAATTGGTGTCACTATATCCGAATAATATTTAATATGAGCTATTTTTGCAATTTTAGGTGATTTTAACGTTATATATACACAAACAAATGGTAAACAGACACCTATCCACCCAATTATTGCTATCGTTGTTTGTCTAGCCTTTAAATGCCAATTTTTTGAAGTAAAATAATCATCATCGGCTAGAGCAGAAAAATGTTTCAAACTCAAATTAATTTTCCCCCTTAACTTATTACATTCATGAATACCTAATACTTTTATATTTACTTTATTATTATTACTATTTTAGGTCAAGAAAACAAAAATTATTAAATTGCTTTTAATTTTTCACATATTTAACCTATGATATACTGATATTTAATCATTTTATAATAAAAGGGAAGGCTAAATTATGTTAGTAAAACCACATCAATTACAAAAAGGGGATCACGTAGCACTAATTAGTTTGTCTAGTGGTATCTTAGGCGAAAAGTCTGTTCTTCATGAACGAAAATTAGGGGAAAAGCGCTTAAAGGAACTAGGTCTTAAATTTATTTATATGCCTAATTCCTTAAAAGGAACTACTTATCTAAAAAAACATCCCAATGAAAGGGCTGATGACTTAAAAGAAGCTTTTATGAATCCTGAAATTAAAGCAATTATTGCTGCCATTGGTGGTGATGATACTTATCGCTTGTTACCATATTTAATGGAAGATACAGATTTTATTAAAACAGTACAGACACGACCCAAACTTTTTACAGGTTTTTCTGACACGACAAATAATCACCTAATGTTTTATCGATTAGGGATGCAGAGCTTTTATGGACCTAATTTTTTAAATGATCTCGCAGAATTAGATGTTAGTATGCTGGAATACACCCTAAATACTTGGAATCATTTCTTTATTAACCCACCTACAACTAATATTCCTGCAAGTCAAACTTGGTACGAAGAACGAACAGATTTTTCGCCTAAAGCAATCAATCATCCTCGAATTAGCCATCTTGATACTGGTTATCAAGTGCTTCGAGGAAATGGAGTTATTCAAGGTCGACTTTGGGGTGGTTGCTTAGACAGTCTCTATGATGACTTGACCCAAAATCGTTATCCTGATCAAGCCGAAATTATTCGACATTACCGATTAATTTTATCTCCCCAAGAAGCTCAAAACATCATTTTATTCATTGAAACTAGTGAAGAATGTCCCTCTCCTGCTTTATATGCCCAAATGCTTGATCAACTCGATCAAGCAGGTCTTTTAAAATCTGTTCAAGGAATCTTAATGGGAAAGCCACAGAACAATTGCTATGTTAACGAATATCAGACCAAGCTTTTAGCAGCCACTGCAAAGTATCAAACACCCATTTTGGCAAACGTTAACATTGGTCATGCATACCCACACACCGCGCTTCCTTATGGAGCTCTTGCGCAAATTAACCTTGATCAGTCTTCTTTAAAAATTTTAGAACCATATTTTTTTTAACTTAAAAGCGTTATTCAAAACATTGAATAGCGCTTTTTAAAATTACTATCTTTTAATAATTAACCTTTCTTCTATATACCTGATCGACCTTAGTTTTAAACTCATTCCATTCATCTTTAATAACTTGTAGTTCCACTTTACCTGCCTTTGTTATTTTATAATAACGTCGATTCCGTCCCTGAAATGGTTCATCATATGTTACCAAGTATTTTTCTTTTTTCAATCGCCGCAAAACAGGATAAATAGTTGATTCAGAAATATTAAATACAGCTTGAACCTGTTGTGTCAGTACATAGCCATAAAGATCTTCTTGATTAATAAAAGCTAAGACAGTACCTTCCAGTAACCGAGTTTGAATTTGAATTGCCATTTTCATACCCCTTATATTACATTTCTTATAATATGGTATAGTTAGTTAAATTTCAAGTTAAAAAGCAAAAGTGAATGGTTTGATTCTACCACTAACTTGATAGTTCAATTAATAAAAAGTAGTTAATTAGAATTTTTTAAACTAGCAAATAATATGGATAAAGTAAAACGTTCTATCATTTGGCATATATTTTTTATATTTATTTAATAAAAAGCTTGAATTTAACTGACTTTGGTGTATTATGTATATATCACACTAAAGGAGAGAAAAAATGAGCTTATTAGAAACTCGTAATGTGGTCAGAACTTATGGTAAAGGTACAACCAAGTTTGATGCATTACGCGGAGTTAGTTTACAAATAAATAAAGGTGAATCAGTTGCTATTATTGGTAAAAGTGGATCTGGAAAATCAACTTTAATGCATATTATGGCGCTTCTTGACCAACCAACTTCAGGCAATATTTTATTAGACGGCAAACCAACAAGCAAAATTAAAGGACGTGCGCTAAATAAATTGCGCAATCAAACTTTTGGTTTTGTTTTTCAACAATTTTTCTTAAATGCCCAAGATACTGTTCTTGAAAATGTAATGTTACCATTAAAAATTGCCGGTGTAACTGGAAAAAGGCGCCGTGAATTGGCTTTAGCTGCAATCAAAGCAGTTGATCTTGAAAGTAAAGCTCAAAATAAAGCAAATAACCTTTCTGGTGGTCAAAAGCAGCGCGTCTGTATCGCCCGTGCACTAGTTAATGATCCGCAAATTATTTTTGCCGATGAACCAACTGGTAATTTAGATTCAACTACTGGAGAAATGGTAGAAAACATTTTGTTTAAATTACATCGTGAAAAGGGAATTACCTTAATTATTGTTACTCACGACCCTGATCTTGCACAAAAATGTCAAAGACAAATCCAAATTAAAGATGGTTTAGTAGTTGAAGGAGGAGAATAATGAAGTTTCGCGATATTTTAAACTCGGCTGCAAGTAATTTATGGCACAATAAAGGTCGAACGTTTTTAACAATTATAGCCGTGCTAATCGGTTCCTTAACCCTGAGCATTACGATGGGGATTAATTCTGGTGTTAATAATTATTTAACTAAGCAAATCGGAAATGTTGGTAATACCGAGCAAATGATAATTTCTCCCGATTTTTCTAGTGGAAATAGTAACTCCGCACCAGAAAAATACAATGCTAATAAAAGCAGCAATAATGCGGACGGGATGTTAACTAAAAACGACCTCAAAAAAATCAAAACAGTCAAAGGAATAAAAGACATTAAGGCATTAAAGGATAGTAATGTTACGTATGTGCAAGGACTTAATAAAGTCAAATATGTCATCGATGCTCAACCAACCTTGGGAATCGCTTATGACTTAAAAGCAGGTCGCCAAGTTGCAACTTCAGGTAATTCCTCAGAAATTCTTTTAACTAAGCAAATGGTGAAAGCTTTTGGATATCATAATGCTCATCAAGCCTTAGGAAAATCAATCACACTTGTGACTAACTCCCCTGTTACTAAAAAGAAGCAGAAGATCTCAGCGACAATTGTAGGTGTTCGTAACGATAGTATGGTCAGTAGCGGACAAAACGTCTACAGTCATGGTTTAAGTCAAAAAATAATTAAGGCCAATCAAGATGGTATGCCAAAGGCACTTCAGGATCGTTATGTTGAAATTGTAGCAACACCAACCAGTAAAAATCCTGACAAAATTTTAACGATTGAAAAGAAATTAGCCAAAAAAGGTTATACAGCTCAAACTTTAAAAGATGCGGTTAAACAACTCTTTCAAACTTTCAATATTGCAACTGGTGTGTTAATTATTTTTGGAGCAATCGCTCTTGTAGCCGCCAGCTTTGGGGTTGTTAATACTCTTTACATGTCAGTTCGTGATCGGACACGTGAAATTGGTCTGATGAAGGCTTTAGGATTAGGTCAAGGTAAAGTCTTTTCAATTTTTAGTTGTGAAGCGATTCTAATCGGTTTATTCGGTTCACTTCTTGGATTGCTTGGTGCCATAGGACTAGGACAGGTATTAAACTCAGTTGCCAGAAAAACTTTCTTAAAAGGCATTGATGGCTTTATCTTAATTCAATTTAATTGGACTAGCAGTTTGCTAATCATTGGAATTATTTGTTTAATTACATTTTTAGCCGGAACACTACCAGCTAGACGAGCAGCCAAGCTTGATCCAATTACTGCTTTAAGATACGAATAATTATTAAAAAAGACTCACTTAAAATGAGTCTTTTTTTGTGCTTATTAACCTTTATTTCTCTTAATAACTTGCTCAATTATAGGCGATAATAAGTTTTGCTCTATTTCTAAATTATCCGGATGATAGTTTCTATCTATACATTCATCCCAGTATTCTAAATGTTTTTTATCAATGTAGTTTTCAGAATCTTCAACAGCTTTACCACCCTCATCTTGAATCGAGTACCAGTAAAAATAAGTATAACCATCTAAACTTTCTTCCTTAAAAACTGTCTCAACATACATCTTTTCATCTTCCATAGTTGCCACCGTTGCTTCATGATGCTGATTAAGAAAATCCATCCAAGCTTGTGCCAATTTTTCTTTTCCTTTTTTGATTCTGAATCGTGTTAATTCCACTTTAACCATTTAAACCCCTCCTTTTATACAATTAAACAAAAGATTCCTATTTAATTATAGTTTTATGTTCCACTAATTAGTTCTTTTTCAAATTTATTAAGCTTTTAGTTACTAATAAAATCAGCAGATTATAATTATTTAGTTAATAAGGACTTCTATTTTTTGTGTCCTCAATTAACATACACACTTACAAGTTAAAATTTGCTACAGATCATTTCTATTAGATTAAAAGTAACCCAGTGTAATAATTATACAAAAACACTAAGCTCTAGGATAGTTTAGTGCAGTCTAGTTTTTTTATTATCAGTATTTACAAAAGAAGTTAAAAAAGCATCAGCTTTATTACTGATGCTTTTGACGCTACTAGTCGATTTTAAAAACTGACAAATTTAACGCTTACTAAATTGTGAAGCTTTACGAGCCTTCTTCAAGCCTGGCTTCTTTCTTTCAACCATTCTTGGATCACGTGTTAAGAACCCAGCCTTCTTCAGTGGACCACGAAAGTCTGGATCTACTTCTAGTAAAGCACGAGCAATTCCAAGACGAATCGCACCGGCTTGACCTGAAAATCCTCCACCATTAACATTGACATTAACGTCGTATTGACCATCAGTTTCAGTCAAAGTCAGTGGTTGTTTTAAATCCTTAACTAAGTTAGGAAATGGGATATATTGATTAATATCTTTATTATTTGCAGTAATTTTTCCATTGCCTGGTACTAAACGTACACGCGCAACTGAATTCTTACGGCGACCAGTACCTGCATATGCAACTTGTTGTGCCATTTATGTAACCTCCTAGATTAATTTGTTAATATCTAACGTTTCCGGTTTTTGAGCTTCATGCTTGTGATTAGCATCAGCATAAACATGCATCTTCATAAATTCTTGGTGTCCAAGAGTATTCTTCGGAAGCATTCCCTTAACCGACAATTCAACTAATCTAACTGGATTCTTTGCAAGCATTTCTCCAGCAGGAATGGCTTTGATACCACCACGAAAACCAGAGTGATGGTAATAAATCTTGTCAGTAGCTTTCTTCCCTGTCAACTTAACCTTAGATGCGTTAATAATAATAACGTTATCTCCAGTGTCAACATTTGGTGTATATTGAGGCTTGTTTTTACCCCTTAAAATAGTTGCTACTGCAGTAGACAGACGTCCTAAAGACACATCTGTTGCGTCAACAACATACCACTTATGTTCAATTTCATTAGGTTTAGCTAATTGTGTAGTACGCAATTTAAATTCCTCCGTTTATACGTTGTTTGAAAACAATAAGATTCCGGGGCCTATCGTGGACAAACATACCTTAATAGAATACGTCCTTTTGCTTTAATTGTCAATATAAATTCTCATCTTGACGATATTTTAAGGGAATATCCTCATAAAACACATGAAATAAAAAAAGTCCGTTTGCCTGTGCTGTTTCTCTTACCTGTTCGCGATCCTTAGCTAATATTACCCGGGGAATATCATTAATAGGACGTTTACCGTTTCCAATTTCAAGAAGTGTCGCAACTAATATTCGAACCATATTATATAGAAAACCTGAACAAATAAAATCAAAAATTATTTCATTTTCAATGTCATCTTTTCGTATATTAATATAATACATTGTTCTAACTTTATTTTTGATTTGTCCCCCACTTGCAGCAAAACTTGTAAAATCATGCGTACCAATCAGATCTCTGGCTGCCTGTTGCATTTTTTTGACATTTATATGATAGGGATAATGTCCAGTATAAAATCTTTTAAAAGGATTAACAAAGCGATCCAAGCTAAGTCTGTATCGATACCATTTTCCTTTAGCACTATATCTGACATGAAAGTCTTCATTAACAATTTCACAATCATTAAAAACTATATCCAAAGGCATCATTGAATTGAGTGCACAAAGCATTCTTTGAGGTGGAATTTTGTTTCCAGGATAATCAAAGTGAATTACTTGACCTAAAGCATGAACACCAGCATCAGTTCTACCAGAACCTTCAATTCTTACTTGCTGACCTTTTGTCATTTTTTCAAGTGCAGATTCAATTGTCTCCTGTACTGTCCTTTGTTTGGGCTGTGCTTGAAAGCCATGAAATAGATGACCATCATAGGAAAGCGTCATTTTATATCTTGTTTTCATTAATGTGTCCTAAAAATAACTAACAATGCTGTCAATATCAGAAAGTAGCCGAGATTACACAAGTCGAACTTAGACCAATGTAAAACACGAAATCGTGTTCTTCCTTCATCGCCACGATAACCACGAGATTCCATTGCTGTTGAAAGATCAATCGCTGTTGAAAGAGAATTTATAAACAAAGGAATAAGTAATGGAGTAATAGCTTTTGCACGTGCAACCAATCCACCATTATTAAAGTCGGCCCCCCGAGATCTCTGTGCATTCATAATTTTAAATGTTTCATCAAATAGGGTCGGCACGAAACGTAATGCAATCGACATTACTAAAGCAATTTTATCGACCGGAACCTTAACTAATTTAAGCGGAATTAACAGCCATTCAATTGCATCAGCGATTTCTAATGGAGTGGTCGTTACTGTCATAACCGTCGAAATTAAAACAATGACTGTAAAGCGAATAAAAATAAAAATAGCATTACTAATTCCATAACTGGTCAAAGCAAAAATACCCCAATGCCAGTAAACTGTTCCCCCTACTGTGAAGAAAAGTTGTAACAGGGAAGTAAACAAAATTAACCAAATTACAGGTTTAATGCCCTCCCAAAAGATTTTCCATTTTAGTTTGGTTGCCGCTACTGCAACCAAACTAAAAAAAGTTATAATTACATAAGTAATTGGATTATTAGCTAGAAAAATTATAAAAATAAAAAGTACAGTGGCTAGTAACTTTCCACGTGGATCCATCTTATAAATTAATGAATCGCCAGGAAGATACCGTCCAATCAAAATTTTACTCATGAGTTACCCCTTTAAATTTTGCTTAATTCCTGAGATCAAATCCGGTAACCTTAAAGGCGGAGCAGGAAAATCATAATTTTTCAATTGGGCAGCAAAAACGGAAGACTTTGGCTCATCAAGATGATGCTCTTTCAACCAGGAACGATTTTTAAATACTTCGGTTGGCTGAGAATGTTTAATCAGTTTTCCGTGCTCCATTATTAAAACATCATCAGCATAATTGGCAACGTCATCCATATTATGGGTAACTAAAATAACCGTATGACCAGCGTTACGATAATCTGAAAAAAGCTCCATCATTTGCTTACGCGATCTAGGATCTAGCCCAGCTGCTGGTTCGTCTAAACAAAGAATATCAGGTTCATAAGCCAAAACTCCGGCAATTGCTACTCTTCTCATTTGACCACCAGAAAGTTCAAATGGTGATCTTGAACCAATTTCTACAGGTAAGCCTACTTTCTTCAACCATTTTTGTGCGCTTTGCTTTGCCTTGTCATCGTCATAGCCAAAATTTTTAGGTCCAAACGCAATATCATCTAAAACAGTACTTTCAAACAACTGTGATTCTGGAAACTGAAACACCAAACTTACATGACGACGTAAATTTTTTAAATGCTTATTATTAGTATCAGATTTTATTTTTATACCAGCAATTTCAACTTGGCCACTAGTCGGTTTCAATAGAGCATTAAAATGTTGCATTAAGGTTGATTTACCACTTCCTGTATGCCCAATAATAGCAGTAAATGAACCATCATTTAATTCAAAACTGATATTCTCTAAGCCCTTTTTTTCAAGTGGTGAACCAGGCGAATAAACATAACTTACATTTTCGAATTTAATTGACATAAATATTGGACCAACTCTTTTTCTGAACTAATCTCATCAGGAATATTGATTTTATTATTGCATAATTCATTTTTAATTTGTTGAAAAAATGGAACATCTAATCCCAGCTTTTTAAGAAGATTAACTTGAGCAAAAACTTCTTTGGGACTGCCTTGCGTTATTAATTTCCCATCATCCATAACTAATACTTGATCTGAACTATTCGCTTCATCGATATCATGTGTAATTGCAATTACGGTGAGATTATATTTTTCTTTAATTTCACGAACTATTTTTAAAATCTGATTTCTACCTTCTGGGTCTAACATTGAGGTTGCTTCATCTAGAATAATAATTTCTGGCTTAATCGCAATAATTCCTGCAATTGCAACTCGCTGTTTTTGGCCGCCAGACAAAGTCGAGGGTTCGGAATTTGCATAATCACTCATTCCTACTGCTTCAATTGCTTTAGGGACAATTTTAATCATATCTTCACGCGAAACGCCACGATTTTCAAGACCAAATGCAACATCATCAGTTACTGTAGCACCAACAAACTGATTATCCGGATTTTGAAATACAATCCCCACTTTATCTCTTATTTGCCAAACAGTATCTTCTGTTAAAATTGTGTCACTGATCTTAATTCGTGAACTATCAGGATTGTCAGGAACTAGCAACCCATTCATTAGTCTGATAATCGTAGATTTACCACTTCCATTATGACCAATAATAGAAGTCCAAGATCCCTTTTCAATATTCAAACTAATATTGTCAATTGCTGGGGTACTTGATTCAGGATACGTGAAACTTAAGTTTTTTATATTAACAATGCTTTCTTTTGTCATGTTATCACCATCCTTAGAAGTCTGATTCAATTGTACCAAAAAAAGACAAAAAAAATCACCCATGAAGAGGGATAATATGCATTATCTAAGCTAGACTAAACTTTCGTCATCATCTTAACGCTTATTCTCACTTTCATGGATAATTCTTAATAGCTATTAAGTTGGGCTATTCCTAATTAAACTAATTCAAGAATAACCATTGGAGCGCCATCACCCTTACGAGCTGTAGCTAACTTCATAATTCTAGTATAACCACCATTACGGTCTTTGTAACGTGGTGCTATATCACTAAACAATTTTTGTAATGCTGATTTAACAACAACTACATCTTTTTCTTCATGGATATCAGCAACTTCATTTCGAACAAAAGCAGCTGCTTTTCTTCTGGCAGCTAAGTCACCACGTTTACCTAAAGTGATCATCTTTTCCGCTGTCTTGCGTACTTCTTTAGCACGAGTTTCAGTTGTAACAATGCGTTCGTTCATGATTAATTGAGTAGTCATTTCTCTTAGCATTGCTTTTCTGTGGGCACTATCCCAGCCTAATTTTCGGTATGCCATTAATTTACCTCCTTTTATTTTTCAGTTAATCCTCTTGACGAAGTGAAAGTCCCAAGTCAGTTAATTTATTTTTGACTTCCTCCAATGATTTACGTCCCAAGTTACGAACACGCATCATATCTGCCTCTGACTTATCAGTCAGTTCTTGCAGTGTATTAATGCCAGCTCTTTTAAGACAATTATAAGAACGAACAGATAGATCAAGCTCTTCAATCGTCATCTCAAGCTTTTTCTCTGCTGTATCATCCTCTTTTTCAACCATAACATCGCTAAATTTAGTACTTGCATCAGCATTTTCAAACACTTTGAAATGTTCTACCAAAATTTTAGCAGCAAAACTAAGGGCATCATTAGGTTTAATTGAACCATCAGTCCAAATCTCTAAAGTGAGCTTATCAAAATCATCTCTTTTACCAACACGAGTTGACTCAACTTGATAATTAACTTTTTCAATTGGGGAAAAGAGAGAATCAACAGGAATGACCCCAATTGGCATGTCATCACTCTTATTATCACTTGCTGCAACATAACCTCGACCATTTTTAACAGCGGCTTGCATATGCAAGTGGCCACCATCAGCAATGGTACAAATATATTGATCAGGATTAAGTATTTGAACATCTGCATCAACTTTAAAGTCATCGGCAGTAACAGTAGCCGGACCTTCAACGTCAATTTCAATTATCTTTTGTTCGTCTGAAAAAGACTTTAATTCTAGCTTTTTCAAATTTAAAATCATTTTTGCAACGTCTTCCTTAACACCTGGAACGGTAGAGAATTCGTGCAAAACATCATCGATTTGAACATACACAAGGCCCGTACCTGGAATAGAAGTGAGTAATACTCTACGTAATGAATTACCTAAAGTAGTACCAAAGCCTCGTTCAAGTGGTTCAATAACAAATTTACCATAAGACTTTTCTTGGTCCACAACGGTAATATTTGGTTTTTCAAATTCAATCATTACTAGACCCCTTTCAAAACGCAACGTCTTTCAATAAGAACAAAATTAAACACGACGACGTTTTGGTGGTCTAGAACCATTGTGAGGAACAGGAGTAACGTCACGAATAGCAGTAATTTCCAAACCAGTAGCTTGTAGTGATCTTATAGCAGATTCACGACCAGCGCCAGGCCCCTTAACAAAAACTTCTACATGTTTCATGCCTTGATCCATTGCACTTTTAGCAGCAGCTTCAGCTGCCATTTGTGCTGCAAATGGTGTAGATTTCCGGCTACCTTTAAAGCCCAATGCACCTGCTGATGACCAAGCAATAGCGTTACCTTGAGTGTCAGTAATCATGACTAAAGTATTATTAAACGTAGAATGAATATGAGCAACGCCTCTTTCAACGTGCTTCTTCACACGACGCTTACGTGCTGTTTTAGGCATCAATAAACCTCCTTATAATTTTTATTTATTCTTTTTGCTACCCTTACGTGTACGGGCATTATTTTTGGTATTTTGTCCACGAACTGGAAGTCCACGGCGATGACGCATACCACGGTATGAACCGATATCAATTAACCGCTTGATGTTCATGCTAACTTCTCTTCGTAAGTCACCTTCAACGCGGTATTTATCTACTTCTGCGCGAAGCTTTTCTTGATCATCTGGAGTCAAATCTTTTGAACGTATGTCTTCAGAAACACCAGCATCCGCACAAATTTTCTGAGCAGTTGGTTCACCAATACCATAAATATAAGTTAATGCAACAACTATTCTTTTATCTCTTGGTAAATCAACACCAGCAATACGTGCCATAAATTGCACCTCCTATTTTATTTTAACCTTGACGTTGCTTGTGCTTTGGATTTGCAGGACAAATAACCATTACACGACCATGTCTCTTAATAATCTTACAATGCTCACACATTGGTTTAACAGATGGTCTAACCTTCATGTTTCCCTCCGTTATTACTTTATAAACCGATAAGTAATTCTACCTTTTGTTAAATCGTAAGGAGAAAGTTCAACAGTAACACGGTCCCCAGGTAAAATCCGAATATAATGCATTCTAATTTTACCGGATACATGTGCTAATATTTCAGCTCCATTTTCCAATTCAACTTTAAACATAGCATTAGGCAAGGTATCAACTACTTTACCCTTTACTTCAATGACATCATCTTTTGCCAAAGCTGTTCCTCCGCATTTAAACAGTCATACTTTGAAATTATAACACGGAAATGTAAATATACAAATTATTGTTTATTACCCAAAACCGCATCAACGTTTTCAAAAACTTTTTCTGGAGTTTGCTCACCATTTACACTAGTTAACAAACCATTTGCTTGATAATAGTCCTTCAAAGGAGTATTCATCTTTTCATTTACTTCTAAACGATTCTTTACCACTTCTGGTTTGTCATCTTCACGTTGATAAAAGTCATGACTACCACAACGATCACAGGTATCCTTTAACTTAGGCATTTTTGTAATCTTATTGTAAGTTGCGCCACACTGTTTACACATGAACCGTGCTGATAAACGGTTGATTAAAATTTTTTCATTAACTTCTAAAGAAATTACTTTAGTTAATGGTTTATTCAATCGTTTAGTAATAGTTTCCAAAGCTTCTGCTTGAACAATTGTTCTAGGAAAACCATCTAAGATATATCCTTCTTTAATATCAGGTTGGCTTAAACGTTCTTCAACCAATTTTGCAGTAACTTCGTCTGGTACCAAATCACCTTTATCAATATAACTTTTAGCTTCAAGACCAACTTTAGTCTCGTTAGCCATTGCTTCTCTAAACATATCCCCAGTTGAAATATGAGTTAGATGATATTTATCAACAATTTGTTCTGATACTGTACCTTTGCCAGCACCTGGCAGTCCCAAAAGAAATAAGTTAATCATTTATTCGTTCCTATCTGATGAATCCAACATATTCTCGTTTCATTAACAGTCCGTTAATCTGACGAGATAATTCTAAGACAACTCCGATAACAATTAAAAGACTCGTTCCACCAAGCCCAATTGAGCTTGGAAGATTCCAAAAATTAGTAGCAAGTTGTGGTAATAAAGCTACCAGTCCCAAAAATACTGATCCAACTGTTGATAACCTAATTAACAGCTTTGAAACAAAATCTTGGGTATCTTTACCCGGCCATACGCTTGGAATATACGCACCCTGCTTTTGTAGATTCTTCGAAAGCTTCTCAGGATTAACCTGAACAAAAGCATAGAAGAAAGTAAACAAAATAATTAAAACAGTGTAAATTATAACTCCAGGCGTTGTTTGCATACTAAATATATTAGTCATTATCTTATACCATTGCTGATCGCCTTGAGATCTTTGAAAAGCCATTAAAATCGTTGCTGGTGTAATAATAAACGAACTCGCAAAAATTACCGGAATAACACCAGAAACATTAACTTTCAACGGTAAAAAGCTTTCAGAGCCACTAATAGTTGCTCGTTTAGTATATTGTATTGGAATCCGGCGATCTGCTTGCTCAACCCAGGTAACAATTTGTGTTATAAGGATTATCGCAATAATAATCGCAATGAAGAACATAATACCCTTCCAACGATCAGTCGCACTGTTATTGATAATTTCTTCTTTATATAGCTCCCATAATCCGCGTGGAAGCCGAGCAATAATTCCTGCAAAAATGATTACTGAAACACCATTACCTAAACCTTTATCAGTGATTTCATCACCTAACCAAGTAAGTAACATTGTTCCTGCTGTCATAATAATTGCAATTTCGATGTAAGTTTGTGGAGTCTGAGTTTTAACCAACCCCATCTGAGTCAAGGCATTAAAACCTAAAGTAATCCCAATACTTTGAACGAATGCAACAAATAATGAAAGCCATCTTGTAGCCTGATTGGTTTTACGCCGTCCGACTTCACCTTGCTTGCCCCATTCAACTAAAACTGGAACTATATCCATTTGAAGTAGTTGAATAACGATTTGAGCAGTAATGTATGGAGAAACTCCAAGCGAAAAAATCGAATAATTATCTAATCCACCACCAGAAACGGTGTCTAGCATCGGAACTAAACCAGTTTGTGCAACTTGAGTAATCGCTTTTGCATTAACGCCGGGAACAGTAATATTAGACCCGATGCGATATAGCAAAAGGATAAAGAGTGTAAAATAAATTTTATTTCTGATTTCTTTATCCTTAAAGGCGTTCTTCAAAGTCGAAAACATTAGATCACCTCAACAGATCCGC
This sequence comes from Lactobacillus sp. X-49, assembly GCF_057063645.1. Lineage (NCBI taxonomy): Bacteria > Bacillati > Bacillota > Bacilli > Lactobacillales > Lactobacillaceae > Lactobacillus > Lactobacillus sp. X-49. The sequence continues at coordinate 51,907 of NZ_JBXSQM010000001.1, read as the reverse complement.
CAGCTGCTTCAACTGCTTCTTTTGCAGCAGCGGAAACTTTATTAACCTTAACGTTTAGCTTAACTTTCAACTCACCTTTGGCAAGTAATTTTATACCTGATAATTCTTTCTTTACCAAGCCTTTTTCTTTAAGAACAGCAACTGTTACATCACTATTGTTTTCAAACTTGTTTAAATCGTCTAAATTAATAATTGCATATTCTTTACGGTTAACATTCTTAAAACCGCGCTTAGGCATAGTTCTAAAGAGTGGCATTTGTCCACCTTCAAAACCTAAACGAGTGTGTCCTCCTTGACGAGCCAATTGACCCTTTTGTCCGCGACCAGAAGTTTTTCCGTGACCGCTTGAAGTACCACGTCCAACACGTTTTCTATCAGTACGTGAACCCTCAGTAGCATGTAATTCATGAAGCTTCATTAATTCGGCACCTCCTTAATTAATTATTTACTTGTCTCTTCTACAGAGATTAAATGGGCAATTTTTAGTAGTGCACCACGAGTAGCAGCGTTGTCTGGTAGAGTAACTGTACTATTAATTCTACCTAAGCCAAGAGCTTTAACAACTTTTCTTTGTTCAGGCAGACGGTGCGCAGCACTTCTAATTAAAGTAACTTTTAATTCAGTCATTTACTCAGTCTCCCTAATCTAATTCTGCGTGACGAAGCTTGTCAACTTCTTCGCTAGTTCTAAGTTTCCTTAATCCATCAATTGTTGCACGTACAACGTTGATTGGAGTATTTGAACCAAGTGATTTTGAAGTAACATCAGCAATACCAGCCATATCCATAACGATACGAACGGCACCACCAGCTGCAACACCTGAACCAGCTGGAGCTGGTTTAATCAAAATGTTACCTGAACCAAAGTGACCATTTACCTCATGAGGAATAGTAGTACCCACTCTTGGAACAGTTATCATGTTCTTCTTACCAGCCTCAACAGCCTTACGGATTGCTTCTGGAACTTCTTGAGCCTTACCAGTACCAAAGCCTACACGACCTTTTTTGTCACCAACGATTACCAGGGCAGCAAATCTCATTCGTTGTCCACCCTTGACAACCTTGGTAACACGATTAATTGCTACTAACTGATCTTCGATGTCGTCTTTATTTCTGCGATTATTACGAGAATCGTTGCGGTTTGCCATGTATTTTTCTCCTTCCCTAGAAATCTAATCCGTTTTCACGAGCGGCATCTGCCAAAGCTGAAATACGGCCGTGGTATAGATAACCACTTCTATCAAACACAACATTTGAAATGTTTTTACTTTTAGCTGCTTCAGCAATTGCCTTACCAACAGCTTGAGCTTGTTCTAACTTAGTTGAATCCTTAGAAACGGAAGCATCTAAAGTTGAGGCACTTGCTAGCGTGACACCCGCTACGTCATCAATTAATTGAGCGTAGATGTTTTTGTTTGAACGAAAAACGCTTAAGCGTGGGCGCTCAGCAGTACCAGAAATCTTGCTACGAATACGTTTATGACGCTTTAAGCGCAATTTATTCTTATCTGGTTTTGAAATCACAATTTCACCTCAAAAATTATCTATTATTTACCTGTTTTACCTTCTTTACGACGTACGTATTCATCAACATAACGAATACCCTTACCTTTATAAGGTTCAGGTGGACGTACACCGCGAATTTCAGCAGCAAATTGACCTACATTTTGCTTTGAAATTCCTTCTACTTCAATTTCAGTAGCCGAAGTTGCTTTTACAGAAACACCTTCTGGAGCTGTCATTTCAACTGGGTGTGAATAGCCAACGTTTAAAGTTAACTTACTACCCTGAGTAGTTGCTCTATAACCAACACCGATCAATTTTAAGGTTTTCTTGTAACCACTAACTACACCTTCTACCATTGATGCCAAGTTAGCTCTTTCTGTTCCATGAAGTGCTTTGTCATTTTCACTTGAGCGTGAGAAATTGATTTTTCCATCTTCTTGTTTAAAAGTAATCTTTGGATCAAAATATCGAGTTAATTCACCCTTGGGGCCCTTAACAGTGATGTTGTCACCATCCTTGGTAACAGTGACACTATCTGGGACTTCAATTGTTTTTAAACCTATACGGCTCATTGATTGTTCTCCTTTCTGTCAGAATTACCAAATGTAGGCAATAACTTCGCCACCAACATTTTTTTGTCTTGCTTCTTTATCGGTAATCACACCTGCAGAAGTAGAAACGATGGCAATACCTAATCCATTAAGAACTTTAGGTAAATTTTCTGCGCTAACATAATTTCTAAGACCTGGTTTAGAAATTCGCTTTAAGCCTGAAATAACACGTTCCCCATCCGGACCATACTTCAAGAAGATTTTAATAACTCCTTGCTTGTTGTCATCAGTAACTTCGTAATCACGGATAAAGCCTTCGCGTTTTAAGATTTCTGAAATAGATTTTTTTATGTTTGATGCAGGAATTTCAACAGAACTGTGTTTTGCCATGTTGGCATTTCTAATTCTAGTCAAATAATCTGCAATCGGATCTGTCATGACCATTTATGCTATCCTCCTCCGTATTACCAACTAGCCTTTTTAAGGCCAGGTATTTGACCCTTGTGAGCTAAATCTTTCAGACAAATACGGCATAAGCCAAATTTACGATAAACGGAGTGTGGACGACCACATCTCTCGCAACGAGTATATTCACGTGAAGAGAATTTAGCAGGACGATGATTTCTAATTTTTTGTGACGTTTTAGCCATTAGTGTCCTCCATTATTTTGCAAACGGCATGCCAAATTGAGTCAAAAGCTCACGCGCTTCTTCATCAGTATTGGCTGTAGTAACGATAACAACATCTAAGCCTCTTGTCCGATTAACTTTATCAAAGTCAATTTCTGGGAAAATCAATTGTTCTTTAATTCCCAAGGTATAGTTGCCCCGACCGTCAAATGAACGACTTGAAACACCACGGAAGTCACGAACACGAGGAAGTGAAACGCTAATTAATTTGTATAAAAAATCGTACATTCTATCACCTCTAAGAGTAACCTTAGCACCGATAGACATGCCTTCACGTAAGCGGAAGTTTGCAATTGATTTCTTAGCCTTAGTAACTAATGGCTTTTGACCAGAAATCAAAGTTAATTCATCAACAGCCTCGTCCAAGTTCTTAGCATTTGATACAGCATCACCAACACCCATGTTTAAAACGATTTTTTCAATCTTGGGTACTTGCATAACCGAGCTATATTCAAATTTGTCTTGCAACGCAGGGATAATTTTTTCCTTATATTCTTGAGCTAAATAATTTGCCATTTGTATCCTCCCTTCTACTTGTTAGTTTCTTCTTTTTTGCTTTCAGACTTAGCAATAACCTTAACATTTGAAGCATGAATTGAACCCTCTGATTCAACCACTCCACCATTTGCGTTGGTTTGTGAAGGTTTTTGATGTTTTTTAACTGTATTAACGCCTTTAACAACCACACGGTTCTTCTTAACGTTAACAGCCAAAACAGTACCTTCTTTACCTTTGTCTTTTCCGGCAATTACTTTTACTTTATCACCAGTTTTAACAAACATCAGTGCACCTCACTTAATTATAAGACTTCAGGAGCAAGAGAGACGATCTTCATAAAGTCGTGCTCACGCAACTCACGTGCAACAGGCCCAAAGATACGAGTTCCACGTGGGCTTTTATCTGCATTAATAACTACGCCGGCATTTTCATCAAACTTAATGTATGAACCATCTTCGCGACGTGCGCCTGATTTTGTTCTAACAATAACAGCTTTAACAACGTCACCTTTTTTGACAACGCCACCTGGTGTTGCTTGTTTAACAGTTGCTACTACGATGTCACCAATGTTACCAGTCTTACGCTTGGATCCACCTAAGACTCTAATAACCAAAAGTTCTCTGGCACCTGAGTTATCAGCAACCTTCAAACGGGATTCATTTTGAATCACTGTATAATCCTCCCCTCACTAAATCCGCAAGTTAAACAGATTTCTTGACAATTTCTACTAAACGAAAGCGTTTTGTACGAGATAATGGACGAGTTTCCATGATACGAACAGTATCGCCAACTTTAGCTTCATTATTTTCGTCTTGTGCGTAATATTTCTTTGAGTATCTAATACGCTTATTGTAAACAGGGTGATTCTTATAAGTATCAACAACTACTGTAATAGTTTTATCATTCTTATCAGAAATTACTCGACCTTGATATACGTGACGACTATTTCTTTCGATTGATTCGCTCAAGTTAATAACTCCCTTCCACTAATCGTTTTTTAAAGCTTTTTCACTAAGAATTGTTTTAATTCTAGCGATATTTTTGCGGACTTTGTTTAGGCGAGCGGTATTTTCTAATTGACCCGTTGCTTGTTGGAAACGCAAGTTAAAGAGTTCTTCTTTATATTGCTTTTCTTTATCTAACATTTGATCATTGGTTAGTGCTCTGATTTCCTTAGCCTTCATTAGAATTGCCACCTACTTCCGAACTTTTAGTCACAAACTTACATTTAATTGGCAATTTAGTAGATGCAAGTCTTAATGCTTCACGAGCAGTTGCCTCACTAACTCCACCAATTTCAAACATAATTTTTTCTCTCTTAACTACAGCTACCCAGCCGGCTGGTGCACCTTTACCAGATCCCATACGTACACCTACACCCTTAGCAGTGTATGACTTTTGAGGGAAAATTCTAATCCAAACTTTACCACCACGTTTCATATAACGAGTCATAGCAACACGGGCAGCTTCAATTTGTTGATTAGAAATCCAGTGAGATTCAAGAGCTTGCAAACCATATTCACCAAAAGCAATGGTTTTTCCACCCTTTGCAGCGCCACGCATCTTACCACGAAATTCACGACGGTGTTTTACTCGCTTTGGTACTAGAGGCATTATTTGTTTCCTCCCTTCACAGCTTTTTCTGGTTTCTTACCTTTTGAAGGCAAAATTTCACCACGATTAATCCATACTTGAACCCCAATTTCACCATAAGTGGTGAATGCATTTACCCAAGCATAATCAATATCAGCTCTCAAAGTCTGTAATGGAACACGACCTTCAGTATGCCATTCTCTTCTTGCCATGTCGGCACCATTTAACCGACCAGAAGTTTGTACTCTGATTCCAGTAGCACCAGCGCGCATAGTTCTTTGAGTAGCTTGACGAATTGCACGTCTAAAAGCAATACGAGCTTCAAGTTGGCTAGCAATGCTTTCGGCTACCAACTTAGCATCAAGATCTGGCTTTTTAATTTCAATAATATTTACTTGAACTTGTTTTTTAGTCAAAGCGTTTAATTCTTTTCTCAAAGCTTCAACTTCAGAACCACCTTTACCAATAACCATACCTGGCTTAGCAGTATTGATTGAAACGTTAATTCTGTTTGCTGCACGTTCGATTTCAATAGTAGAAACAGAGGCATCTTTTAATTTCTTAGAAATGAATTTTCTGATGCGCAGGTCTTCATTTAAGGTTTCTTTGTATCCTCTGTCAGCATACCATTTTGATTCCCAGTCGCGAATTACGCCGAGACGAAAACCATTTGGGTTAATCTTTTGACCCATTAATATACCTCCCTTAATCGTTCTTTTCTGAAACTACTACAACTACGTGACTTGTTCTCTTGTTAATTGGAGAAGCCATACCTTTTGCACGTGGTCTGAATCTCTTTAGTGTTGCACCTTCATTAACGTAAGCTTCTGATACGTATAGATTGGCACTTTCGAGATCGTAATTATGTTCCGCATTAGCAATTGCTGAGCGTAAAACTTTTTCAACGATTGGGGAAGCAGCTCTAGGCGTAAATTGCAAGATTGCCAATGCTTCGGCAACATCTTTGCCACGAATTAAGTCGACAACTAAACGCGCTTTTCTTGCAGCAATACGAACAGTTCTTGCTTCAGCCCTAGCTGAGCTAATTTGTTCTGCCATTTAAGTGTTTCTCCTCTCTTATCTTGTAGCCTTATCGTCAGATGTTTTATGTCCATGGAAAGTTCTCGTTGGAACAAATTCACCTAATTTATGGCCAACCATGTCCTCAGTAATATATACAGGAACATGCTTTCTGCCATCGTAAACAGCTATAGTCAATCCAACAAAGGAAGGGAAAATAGTTGAACGACGTGACCAAGTCTTAATAACCTGCTTTTTTTCTGTATCTGCTTGTGCATCAACCTTTTTTAGTAATGATGCATCAGCAAAAGGCCCTTTTTTAATACTACGGCTCATTAATTAACCCTCCTTCTACTACTTGCTACCCTTACGGTGACGAATAATTAACTTCTCACTAGCTCTCTTACTATTTCTAGTCTTAATGCCGCGAGCTTTCTTACCCCAAGGAGTCATAGGTTGTGGACGACCAACTGGAGCCTTACCTTCACCACCACCATGTGGGTGATCATTAGGGTTCATTACAGATCCACGAGATTGTGGACGTCTGCCTAACCAGCGACTACGACCGGCTTTACCTAATTGAATTAATGAATGTTGTTCATTTCCGACAACTCCAATAGTTGCACGACAAGCTGATAAGATCTTGCGAACTTCCCCACTTTGTAGTTTAACCAAAGTGTATTTTCCATCATTACCCAAAACTTGAGCACTGGTACCTGCACTTCTTACAAGTTGTCCGCCTTTTCCAGGTCTTAATTCAATATTATGAATTGAAGTGCCTGTCGGTATGTCTTTTAATGGTAAGGCGTTGCCTGGCTTGATATCTGCACTAGAACCAGATTCAACAACATCTCCAACTTTTAAACCTTTGGGTGCTAGAATATAAGCTTTAATACCGTCAGTGTAATGAAGAAGAGCAATATTTGCTGTCCGGTTTGGATCATATTCGATTGCCTTAACTACAGCTTTTGCATTATCTTTATTCCGCTTAAAATCAATGATACGATACTTTTGCTTGTGACCACCACCACGGTGTCTACTTGTAATATGACCATATGAATTACGACCTGCAGTATGTGATTGTGATTCAAGCAAAGTACGTTCTGGTTTGCTTTTAGTAATCTCAGCAAAGTCGGAAGAAGTCATATTACGGCGACCATTTGTGGTTGGCTTATAAATCTTAATAGCCAATTGTCTGACCTCCTATTACTTATTCTCTTCTGTATTTTCGTCTTTAAAAATTTTGATGTCGTTTGAATCTTCAGTCAAAGTCACAATTGCTTTACGCGTACGAGCGGTTTTACCAGTATAACGCCCCACTCGCTTGTCTCTTCCACGAACATTCATGATATTAACTTTTTTGACCTTTACATCAAAAATTTCTTCAACAGCATTACGAACTTGAGTTTTGGTTGCGGTTAAAAGCACGTTGAAAGTGTACTTCTTATCATCCATTAAGTTCGTTGACTTTTCAGTAATGACAGGTCTTAAAATGATATCGTGTGAACTCATTTCTTTGCAGCCCCCTCAACATTCTCTTCAATCTTTTCAACAGCATCCTTAGTCAGGATTAATTTGTTGTAGTTAACAACATCCTCAACATTTAATCCGTTGATTGTGATTACCTTAACGTTTGGTAAGTTCTTAGCTGAAAATTGAACATTTCTATCCTCTGATACAACTAATACCTTACCTTCAACATTCAAACTGTCTAGCATTGCTTTGAATTCTTTAGTCTTAGGAGCTGACATTGTCAACTGATCTAAAACAATCAAATCATTGTCAAGTAGCTTTTGGGAAAGAACTGACTTAATAGCCAAACGGCGCTGTTTTCTTGGCATTGAATAAGCATAAGAACGTGGAGTTGGTCCAAAGACAACACCACCACCACGCCATTGCGGTGATCTGATGGAACCTTGACGAGCACGACCTGTTCCCTTTTGCTTCCATGGCTTTTTACCACCACCACGAACAGCGGATCTATTTTTGACTTTTGAAGTACCTTGACGTTTACCAGCTCTTTGTCTAATAATTGCGTCAAAAACTACACTTTCATTTGGGGTAATGCCAAAGATATTATCGTTTAAAGCAACTTCACCAGCATCTTTACCTTTTTGATCGATAACTTTTAAATTAGCCATTCTAGTCCTCCTTCCTAATCGTTATTCTTAACAGCAGATTTAACAGTAATTAATGAGTTTTTAGCACCAGGAATATTACCCTTAATTAGTAAAACATTCTTATCTGCTACAACCTTTTCAATTACTAAGTTTTCAATGGTAACTTTCTTTACACCCATGTGTCCGGGCAACCGCTTGCCTTTAGGCACACGATTTATGATTGAACCCATTGAACCAGGAATTCTATGATATCTTGATCCATGAGTCTCGGGTCCTCGTGATTGACCCCAGCGCTTAATGTTACCTTGGTATCCATGACCTCTTGTAATTCCAGTAACGTCTACTACGTCGCCTTCCTTAAATGTGTCCACAGTAACTTCTGAGCCGACTTCATAGTCCTTAAGCTCAACTCCGCGGATTTCACGAATGAAGCGCTTAGGCGAAGTCTTTGCTTTTGCAGCATGACCTTTTTCTGGTTTGTTGCTCAAAACTTCACGCTTATCTTGGTAGCCCAATTGAACTGCTTCGTAACCGTCTGATTCAACAGTTTTAACTTGCATAACAACATTAGGAGTTGCTTCAACAACAGTTACGGGAACAAGGATACCATCTTTGGTGAAGATTTGAGTCATACCGACTTTTCTTCCTAAGATTCCTTTGGTCATGATTACACCTCTTTCTCTTTAAAATTATAGTTTGATTTCGATGTCAACACCACTTGGTAGATCAAGCTTCATCAAAGAATCAACAGTCTTAGGTGTTGGATTTAAAATATCAATTAACCGCTTGTGCGTACGCATTTCAAATTGTTCACGTGAATCTTTGTTCTTGTGCGGTGAGCGAAGAACTGTAAACAAAACCCTTTCTGTTGGCAATGGAACTGGGCCTGAAATTTCAGCACCAGTTCTCTTTGCAGTAGCTACAATCTTAGCAGCTGATTCATCGAGAATACCATGTTCGTATGACTTAAGTCTAATACGAATTGATTGACTTGCCATTAAATTACCTCCTTAACGTCTTCTTTAAAAGATGACTAGCTTCCGCAAAAATTCCCGGCATCATCTCTGTGGCAATGCAGCCTGGTGTGCCGCAACCTTTTGCATCAATGCTTTACAACAAATAAGTGTTTTAGGGCATAATATGCCCTAAATACACAAAGACTATTGTAACTAGTTTCAGCTTAAATATCAAGGGTTTTAGCACATTTTTTGTTTTTTAAGCTAGACAAATATACTCTTTACTATTTTCAACTATTATCCTCTAAGTAATTAATATACAAAAAGAGCTATTGGATTTACCAATAGCTCGATTATTTTTACTTTAATTACTACCAAAAACTATTCTGCGTTACCGCCACGTTTTTTAATAATTTCTTCTTGAATTGACTTAGGAGTAGCAGCATAGTGATCAAATACCATTGTGAAAGTACCACGTCCTTGAGTCGATGAACGTAAAGTTGTTGCATACCCAAACATTTCAGCTAATGGGACCATTGAATTCAATACCTTAGCTCCTGAACGGTCTTGCATATTATCCATCGTACCACGACGAGCAGTAATTGATCCCATTACATCACCCAAATATTCCTCAGGCGTAATTACCTGAACCTTCATAATTGGCTCAAGAATTACAGCACCTGCCTTAGGAGCAGCATTCTTCAATGCGATAGACGCAGCAACCTTGAATGCGGCTTCTGAAGAGTCAACTTCATGATAACTACCATCATAAAGTTTAGCTTTGACGTCGATCAATGGGTACCCTGCTAAAATACCATTCTTCATTGATTCTTGTAAACCAGCATCTACTGATGGGATAAACTCACGAGGAACGACACCCCCGACAATGGCATCTTCAAATTCGTAACCTTTGCCTCTTTCATTTGGAGTAAATTCAATCCAAACGTCACCGTATTGACCCTTACCACCTGATTGACGGACAAATTTACCTTGCGCTTGAGCAGCTTTAGTAAAGGTTTCACGATAAGCAACTTGAGGCTCACCAATCTTTGCCTCAACATGGAACTCACGTTTCATACGCTCAACCATGATTTGCAAGTGCAATTCACCCATTCCTGAAATTAAAGTCTGACCAGTTTCAGCATTAGTTTCAGCTCTGAAAGTTGGGTCTTCTTCAGTTAACTTTTGTAATGCAACATCCAATTTGTCACGATCGGCTTTTGACTCTGGCTCAATAGAAACTTGAATAACAGGGTCTGGCACTTCCAAACTTTCCAAAATTAACGGATGATCAGGATCTGTCAACGAATCACCTGTTGTAGTATTCTTCAAGCCAATAGCACCAGCAATATCACCGGAGAATACTTCAGAAATTTCGTTTCTCGAGTTGGCATGCATTTGTAACAAACGACCAACACGTTCACGACCATTTTTGGAAGCATTCAAAACATATGAACCCGATTCTAGTGAACCAGTATAGACACGGATGTAAGTCAAACGACCAACAAATGGGTCAGTAGCAATCTTAAAAGCAAGAGCTGAAAATGGTTTATCATCACCAGCAATTAATTCTACTTCTTCACCAGTCTTAGGATCATGAGCAACATAAGGCTTAACATCTAATGGTGATGGTAGATAATCCACAACACCATCAAGCATCATTTGAACACCCTTGTTCTTAAAAGCCGAACCAGCAAATACTGGGAATGCCTTCAGATCTAAAGTTGCTTTACGAATAGCTGCTTTCAGTTCATCAATAGAAATTTCTTCACCGTTAAGGTATTTTTCCATAATGTCATCATCAACATCAGCAACTTGTTCAATCAATTCAGCACGACGTTTTTCTGCTTCTTCTTTGTATTCGTCAGGAACAGGAATAGTATCCCACTTAGAACCCAGTTTATCTTCATCATAAACATCGGCTACCATGTTAATTAAGTCAATAACACCTTCAAACGATTCTGCAGAGCCAATTGGCATCTGGACAGCTAAGGCATTGGCGTTTAAACGTTCATGTAAAGATGTAACAGATTTATCAAAATCTGCGCCTATCTTGTCCATTTTGTTAATGAAAACAATTCGAGGAACACCGTAAGTTTCAGCTTGGCGCCAAACATTTTCAGTTTGAGGCTCCACACCTGCCTGAGCATCAAGAACAGTTACTGCACCATCAAGTACCCTAAGTGAGCGTTCAACTTCAATAGTGAAGTCGACGTGTCCTGGAGTGTCAATAATGTTAATTCTATAATCATTCCATTGTGCAGTGGTAGCGGCTGAAGTAATGGTAATACCACGTTCTTTTTCTTCATCCATCCAGTCCATCTGTGAGTCACCTTCATGAGTCTCACCAATTTTATGAATTTTACCAGTGTAGTAAAGAATACGCTCTGTAGTGGTAGTCTTACCCGCATCAATGTGGGCCATGATACCAATATTACGTGTTTTTTCTAATGGAAATTCACGTTTATTAGCCATAAATTTTCTCTCCTTAAAAAATTAGAAACGATAATGAGCAAATGCACGGTTCGCTTCAGCCATACGATGAACATCTTCACGCTTCTTAACTGCTGAACCAGTATTATTTGAAGCATCAATAATTTCATTGGCTAAACGTTCATCCATAGTATGTTCATTACGTAAACGAGCATATGATACTAACCATCTTAAACCAAGGGTAGTTCTTCTTTCAGGACGAACTTCTACTGGAATCTGATAGTTTGATCCACCAATACGGCGAGCTCTAACTTCCAACACTGGCATAATGTTATTCATTGCTTCTTCAAAAACATCAAGTGGTTCCTTACCTGTCTTATCTTTGACGATATTGAAAGCATCATAAAGGATTGAAGATGCCTTAGCTCTCTTACCATCAATCATTAAATGGTTGATTAATTTAGTAACAAGCTTTGAGTTGTATACTGGATCCGCTAAAATATCTCTTTTAGTTACATGTCCTTTTCTAGGCATTATTTAACTCCTCCTTAATCTTTCTTAGCGCCGTACTTCGAACGACCTTGTTTTCTACCATCAACACCAGCAGTATCAAGGGCGCCACGAATAATATGATAACGCACACCAGGAAGGTCTTTTACACGACCACCACGAATTAAGACAACCGAGTGCTCTTGTAAATTGTGACCTTCGCCCGGAATATATGCAGTTACTTCAATCAAGTTAGACAGACGAACACGCGCATATTTACGTAAGGCAGAGTTTGGTTTCTTTGGTGTCATTGTACCGACACGGGTTGCAACGCCACGCATTTGTGGAGCAGGATTTGCAACCAATTCCTTTTTCATACTGTTATAGCCATAGCTTAAAGCTGGTGACTTTGATTTAGTCGTCTTAGTATGACGACCTTTTCTTACCAATTGATTAATGGTTGGCATTAAAATTTTCCTCCTAATAAATCGTTTATTTTGTTCACATACCCAGGAGTTTCTTTTTTGTCCTGAACGATTCTTAAAAAATTTACATAAACTATTTTACTCGTTTTTAATAAAAAATCAAACTCTATTAACAAATAATTCTCTTTTTGGAGTATTTAATACTGAGGTGCTTAATATGGAATGGATTTTTAAATTAACTAATTATTTGATTGGAACTTGTTTAGCATCCCACGCAGCACTAATTTGTGATCGTTGGGATGATGGAAATTTTATTTTCACGCGTTCTCGCTGCTCATTTTGTCATACAAAACTCTGTTTACTAGACGAATTACCAATCTTTTCTTATTTCTGGCTACACGGTAAATGCCGATACTGTCATAACTTTATTCCACCTAAACTTGTGGTAATTGAAATCATTGGAGGATTTGCCTTTATTTCTTTTGATTTTAGTAAATTACTTGATATTTTAACAGCAATTTTTGTTTTTTCTCTTTTACTTGCAGCAATTTGTGATTATGACCAAATGGAATTTTATCTTATAATGATTTTGCCGGCAGTCATTCTTGCATTATGGCAAAGCCCCAAAATTTTTTCATATCAATTATTCGATTTCATTCAATTAATTCCGGTTTTAATTACATTAATATATTATAGCTTGACTAAAAAACTAGGTTTTGGTGATTTTCTCATTTATCTCACTTTAGCACTTTATTTCAATCCAGAGTTTGCAAATCATGTTTTTCTTTTTGGAGCATTATTTTCACTTACACATTTTTTATTAGATGAAACGCTTCGTTCTACAACATCTGCAATTGCTTTTGTACCCGATATTTTTTTAGGACTAATCGTTCAATTATTACTAAAGTAACAAAAATAGCGTTCCTATTCTTGATAGTAAAACGCTATTAGTTAAACAGTATTAATTTTGAGGTTCCTTGGCTTTGTCAGCTTCCTTCATTCTCTTCTCAATATCTGCAATTGAGTATACTGATTCTGGTTGCTTAACATCCGCTTCTGGTTCCATATTACGATAAATTGGAAGACCTGTACCCGCAGGAATAATCTTACCAATAATGACGTTTTCCTTTAATCCAAGTAGTGGATCATTCTTACCTCTAATTGATGCATCGGTAAGTACTCGTGTTGTTTCCTGGAATGAGGCAGCAGATAAGAAGCTGTTAGTTTCAAGAGCTGCCTTAGTAATACCAAGAATTACACTCTGAGCAGTTGCAGGAATACCACCAGAAATAATAACTGATGTGTTACGCTCCTTAAACTGACCAATATCCATAATTTCACCTGGTAACAAGTTAGTCTCACCAGGATCAAGTACGCGAACTTTCTGTAACATTTGTCTAGTTAATACTTCGACATGCTTATCTGAAATATCAACCCCTTGCATCCGATATGCTTTTTGAACTTCAACTAAAATGTATTCTTCCGTTGTTAAGGTATCTGTAACTTGAATTAATTCTTTTGGATCAATTGATCCCAGTGTTAATTTGTCACCACGCTTGACTTCATCGCCTTCTGCAATTGCGACTGAAGCAGTGTAAGGCACACTATAACTTCTGGTATCAATTTTACCCTTAACAGTGATTTCTCGTGTATGCTCTGCAGGATTTTCTTGGATAGAATCAATTATACCATCTACTTCCGAGATAACTGCGCGACCTTTCGGATTACGAGCTTCGAATAGTTCTTGAACACGAGGTAAACCTTGAGTAATATCTTCAGCACCAGCAACACCACCATTGTGAAATGTACGTAATGTAAGCTGAGTACCTGGTTCTCCAATTGATTGAGCGGCAACAGTACCTACTGCTTCGCCAACTTCAACTTCTTCACCAGTTGCTAAGTTCATACCATAACATTTACGACAAACACCGTGAGGTGTATCACAAGTTAAAATTGATCGTATTTTAACATCTGTTACTCCAGCATCACAAATCTTATGCGATAAGTCTTCATCCATAATGACATTAGGCCCAACAATTACTTCACCAGTCTTAGGATCTTTAACTGTTTCTGCAGTGAACCGACCAAGCAAACGATCATAAATTGGCTCAATTAATTCGTCACCTTCCATGATTGCATGTACGTCAATTCCACGATCAGTATTACAATCATCTTCACGAATAATAACATCTTGAGCAACATCAACTAACCGTCGAGTTAAATAACCAGACTGTGCAGTCTTTAAAGCGGTATCTGTCATACCCTTACGTGCTCCATGAGTTGACATGAACAATTCCAGAACTGACAAGCCCTCTTTAAAGTTAGAAGTAACGGGAATTTCAAATAATCCTCCATTTGGTGTGGCCATTAAGCCACGCATTCCAGCTAATTGAGTAAAGTTGGAAATATTACCACGAGCCCCCGAGTCTGCCATGATTGTAATTGGATTGCGTGGATCATAAATCTGGGCAATTTCATCCTGAACCTGATCCTTACATTTGTTCCAAATACTAATTACTCGATCATGACGTTCTTGTTCAGTAATTAATCCTCTTCTAAATTGCTTCGAAACAATATCAACTTGCTTATGAGCAACAGCTACTTTTTCATCTTTATCATCAATTTCAGGAACATCAGTCATACCAATTGTAATTCCTGAAGTAGTTGAACTAGTATATCCTAAAGTTTTTAAATCATCTAAATATTCAGAAGTTCTTTGAACTTTATAATACTTGTAAATGGTCGCAATAGAGTCTGACAAAAATGATTTCTTGAACGGTGTTGAAATCAATTCACCGGCTACATTATCAATTTTTTCATGAATATCTTCCCCTGGTTCCAAAAAGTACTTGTTTGCAAGCGGATGATTTAAATTTTCTTCAGTCGGTTCATTAATATAGAAATAATCTTCTGGAAAAATTTGGTTAAAAATCACACGACCATATGTCGTAATAAAAATACCATGTTCCAATCCCTTAGGCCAAGCTTTTCTTGGCATTGAGTCAGCAGACATCCCAATAATAGTATGATAATGAATGTCGCCATTGTTATATGCAACTGTAGCTTCATCGGGTGAATTGAATATCATTCCCTCACCTTCGCGACCTTTTTCAGCTTGTGTTAACCAGTAATTACCCAAAACAATATCCTGTGATGGAGTAACAATTGGCTTACCATCCTTAGGTGCTAAAATATGGTGCGCAGCTAACATTAAAAGTCTTGACTCTGCAACAGCTTCATCTGATAAAGGCACGTGGATAGCCATCTGGTCACCATCAAAGTCAGCATTGTATGCTTCACATGCTAATGGATGTAATCTGATTGATTTACCAGGAACTAAAACAGGTTCGAATGCTTGAATACTCAAACGGTGTAAAGTAGGAGCACGGTTTAATAAAACTGTTCTTTCTTTAATTACATCTTCAAGTACATCCCAGACTTCATCATCTTCACGATCAATCTTTCGCTTAGCACTCTTTATATTTGAAGCTATTTTGCGATTTACTAATTCATGCATGACAAACGGCTTAAAAAGTTCAAGTGCCATAGGTCGCGGAACACCACATTGATAAAATTTCAATTTTGGTGAAACATCAATAACAGAACGACCAGAATAGTCAACACGCTTACCTAGCAAGTTTTGACGAAAACGTCCCTGTTTACCCTTCAACATATGTGAAAGTGATTTAAGTGGACGATTCCCTGGGCCGACAACTGAACGACCACGACGACCATTATCAATTAAAGCATCGACAGCTTCTTGCAGCATTCGTTTTTCATTTTGGACAATAATATTCGGGGCATTTAAATCCAATAAGCGTTTCAACCGATTATTTCGATTAATTACTCGCCGATATAGATCATTTAAATCAGATGTAGCAAATCGACCACCTTCAAGTTGAACCATTGGACGTAAATCCGGTGGGATAACTGGAACAGCATCAATTACCATCCATTCGGGTTTGTTTCCTGAATCTTTAAATGCATCTAAAATATCCAGTCTTCGGATTGCACGCGTTCTCTTTTGACCAGTAGCTGTTTCCAACTCTTTCTTTAAATCGGTTACTTCTTTAGTTAAATCAACTTTACGAAGTAAATCGCGAATTGCTTCTGCACCCATCTTTGCTTCAAAACGATTGCCATATTTTGCTTTTTGTTCACGATACTCAACTTCAGTTAGTAGTTCTTTAAACTCAAGATCAGTGTCACCTGGATCAATTACAATATACGCTGCAAAGTAAATTACTTCCTCAAGTAAACGTGGAGACATATCAAGAATCAATCCCATTCTTGACGGAATCCCTTTAAAATACCAAATATGAGTCACTGGTGCAGCTAATTCAATGTGTCCCATGCGCTCTCTTCTAACTTTAGAAGAAGTAACTTCAACACCACAACGATCACAAACGATACCGCGATATCTTACACCCTTATATTTACCACACGCGCAAGACCAATCTTTAGTTGGTCCAAAAATTCTTTCATCAAATAACCCATCTTTTTCCGGCTTTAGAGTACGATAATTAATCGTTTCTGGCTTTTTGACTTCTCCATAAGACCAACTACGGATTTTATTAGGCGATGCTAGTCCAATTTGCATGCTTTCAAATTTATTAACGTCAATCAAAAGTTTAACCCCCTACTTACTTAGAAATCTTATCGTCATTATTGGATTGAACAACTGGAACATCTGTTTCTTGAGGTTCATTAGTTTCTTCATCCTCAGATTTTGCGGTTTCTTCGGCTAACTTCTTCTTCTGCTGCTCTTCTGCCATCTTAGATAAGGTATCAATATTCAAGTGCTCACTTGAGTCATCATCCATGTCACGTAATTCAACTTCGTTATGATCCATATCAAGTACACGAATGTTCAAGCCCAGCGATTGCAACTCCTTAACAAGAACCCGGAAAGACTCAGGTACACCTGGTTTAGGAATTCTTTCTCCCTTAACAATTGCTTCGTATGCTTTAACACGACCAACAACATCGTCTGATTTATATGTCAAAATTTCTTGGAGAGTATATGCCGCACCATATGCTTCAAGTGCCCAAACTTCCATTTCACCGAAACGCTGACCACCAAACTGTGCCTTACCACCAAGAGGTTGCTGAGTAACTAACGAGTATGGCCCAATTGAACGTGCATGAATTTTATCATCGACCATGTGTGTCAATTTCAAATAGTGCATTATCCCGACAGAAACCCGATTGTGGAACGGCTCACCTGTTCGACCATCATAAAGAACTGTCTTTCCGTCCTTATCGATTCCAGCTTTATGAACTGTATCCCAAACATCATCTTCGCTAGCACCATCAAATACTGGAGTTGCAACATGTATACCCAAACTATTAGCAGCACGACCTAAGTGTAACTCCAATAGCTGACCGATATTCATACGAGAAGGAACACCCATTGGATTCAAACAAATATCTACCGGAGTACCATCTGGCAAGTATGGCATATCCTCTTCAGGAACAACAGCAGCAACGGTACCCTTGTTTCCATGACGTCCAGACATTTTATCTCCAACTTGAATTTTTCTCTTTTGGGCTATATAGACACGAACTAAAGTATTAACACCTGGTGAAAGTTCATCACCATTTTCACGTGTGTACACTTTAACATCACGAACAATACCGCCGCCACCATGGGGAACACGCAAAGAAGTGTCACGAACTTCACGAGCTTTTTCACCAAAAATTGCGTGAAGCAATCTTTCTTCTGCTGAAAGTTCAGTCACACCTTTAGGCGTAACCTTACCGACTAAAATATCACCATCATGTACTTCAGCACCAACGCGAACAATACCATCAGCATCAAGATCTTTAAGAGCATCCTCACCAACATTAGGTAATTCACGTGTAATTTCTTCAGGACCAAGCTTAGTGTCACGAGCTTCTGATTCGTAGTCCTCAATACTGATTGAAGTATAAACATCATCTTTAACTAAACGTTCAGAAAGCATGATGGCATCTTCATAGTTATACATATTCCAAGTCATAAAGGCAATTACCGGATTTTGTCCTAGGGCTAATTCTCCATGATCCATCGTTGGACCATTAACGATAACTTGCCCTTGCTCAACTCTATCGCCTAATTTAACGTTTGGAGTTTGATTATATGATTTGGAATTGTTTGACCGACGATATTTCTCAAGTGTGTATTTATCTAAAGTACTATCATCACGACGAATCCTAATTGTATTTGCATCAACATATTCAACTGTTCCTGGAGCCTTAGCTAGCATAGCCGCACCAGAGTCATGAGCAGCACGATATTCCATCCCAGTACCTACAAGCGAACTATGTGGATTAATCAATGGAGCAGCCTGGCGTTGCTGATTAGCCCCCATCAAGGCACGATTAGAGTCATCGTTTTCCAAAAATGGAATACATGCTGAAGCAACCGAAACAACTTGCTTGGGAATAACGTCCATATAGTCAATTTTATCAGGACTAACTTCGACATTATCTTCCTTATGTCGTGCCAAAATCAGGTCGTCTTTAAATGAACCGTCTGGATTCAGATGGGTGTTAGCACCAGCAATAATATAATCATCTTCAACGTCAGCCGTTAAATAATCAATTTTATCAGTAACTTTATGGGTCTTCCAAGAAACACGCCGATATGGCGTTTCTATAAATCCATATTTATTAATCACTGCATACGTTGCAAGAGAGTTGATTAAACCAATATTAGGACCTTCAGGAGTTTCAATTGGACATAAACGTCCGTATTGAGTGTAGTGTACATCCCGCACTTCATAACCTGCACGGTCACGAGTCAATCCTCCGGGCCCCAATGCAGACATCCGTCGTTTATGTGTCAGTTCTCCCAATGGATTATGTTGATCCATGAACTGTGACAATTGTGAGGAGCCGAAAAATTCTTTTAAGCTGGCTACAATTGGACGAATATTAATTAATTGTTGTGGAGTAACAGTTGATGGATCTTGAATTGACATTCTTTCACGGACAACACGTTCCATTCTTGCTAAACCAATTCTAAATTGGTTTTGTAATAATTCGCCCACACGACGAATTCGACGGTTTCCCAAATGGTCGATATCGTCAGTATTTCCAATCCCATCTTGTAACAATAAGAAGTAATTAATTGAAGCCAATACATCGGCTGGTGTCAGATATTTAACATCTTTGTCGATATGCCCATTAGAAATAATCTTAACTACACGTTCTGGATTAACTTTTGAATAGACTTTAACTTCTTGAACAACAATCGGATCTGGTAAGACTCCTTCACTTGAAGGTTCATAAGTTACCATCTTAAAATCGTCACGATCAAGGTATTTTTCTAATGTTTCCATTACTTCATGAGTGACAATAGTACCTTTTTTAGCAACAATTTCACCAGTATCTGGATCTGCCAAGGTTTCAGCCAAAGTTTGACCATATAAGCGATTCTTTAAGGATAACTTTTTGTTAACCTTGTAACGACCAACAGTTGCTAAATCATAACGACGAGGGTCAAAAAAGCGTGCATAAAGTAGGGAACGAGACGAATCAGTCGTCTTAGGTTCACCAGGACGCAGACGCTCATATACGTCCTTTAATGCTTCGGCAACACGGGAATCTGCCGGATTCTTATGAACATCCTTGTCTAAAGTAAATTGCAAAGTATCACTTTGACCAAAAATATTTAAAATCTCGTCGTCTGAGCCAATTCCCAGTGCACGAATTAAAACAGTCAATGGCAGTTTACGTGTCCGATCTACACGAACATAAGAAACATTTTTCGCATCTGTTTCATATTCTAGCCATGCACCCCGGTTAGGGATTACAGTTGTACCAAAAATTTGCCGACCATTTTTATCATAATCACCTGAATAATAAACACTAGGTGATCTAACAAGTTGCGAAACAATAACTCTTTCAGCACCATTAATGATAAATGAACCTGATTCTGTCATTAATGGTAAGTCACCAAAGAAAACATCTTGGGTTTTAATTTCACCAGTTTTTTGATTAGTTAACTTTAAAGTAACATGCATGGGGGCTGCATAAGTAGCATCATGATCACGCGCTTCATCAACAGTATACTTTGGTTTTTGTAATTTATAACCTAAGTATTCTAAAGAAAGCTTACCTGAAAAGTCACTAATGGGCATAATGTCATCAAAAACTTCTTTAATTCCTTCATCCAAAAACCATTTATATGATTCTGTTTGGACATCAGTCAAGTTAGGCAGTTTCAATACTTCTTTAATGCGTGAAAAACTGCGTCTTGTTCGATGTTTACCAAAATTAACTACGTGTCCATTTAACAAGGAGAAAACATCCTTTCTATCAGAGAAAGCTAGTATTACATTTTAATTACAAATTCAAAAAGCTGGCATTTTAAGCATAAAAAAGACAAAAACAACTGTTGTCATTTTTGTCCTTTATTATTCTACTGGACAATATATCAGTAGAATCCTGAAAATCAGCTATTAAATCAGAGTTAATGATATCAATTTTCTTTATTATTGTCAACAAACTAGTTTGATTTAACCATGTGCTTATCAGCAGCCCTATTAATAGTAAATTTTAATTTATTGTAATTACAACCAATTTTTAACACATCGCCAGCTTTAATTTCACCGTTAATTAACATTTCTGCAATTTTATCCTCAATACTACTTTGAATCTCTCTTCTTAGTGGGCGTGCTCCCATTTCAGGGTTATAACCATCCTTAGCAATTTTATCCATTGCTGCAACCGAAATTTTTAATTGAACACCTTGTTTCTTTAATCGAATAATCAGTTTATGCGTAAGTAATGTTACAACTTGGCGTAATTGTTTTTGATTAAGTTCATCGAAAATAATTGTATCATCAATCCGATTTAAAAATTCTGGTCTAAAAAATTGCTTCAGTGCTTGACGAACACGATCTTGTCTCATTTTGGTTTGACTAGTATTATCCGCATTAAATCCAACAGCCTTTGTCTCAAATAATGACCTTGAACCTAAGTTAGAAGTCATAATAATAATAGTGTTTTTAAAATCAACCTTGCGACCTTTAGCGTCTGTCAAAAAGCCATCATCAAGTACTTGTAACAATAAATTAAAAACATCTGGATGTGCTTTCTCAACTTCATCGAGCAAAATAACTGAGTATGGGTGTCGCCGTACCTTTTCGGATAATTGTCCACCTTCTTCATAGCCAACATATCCAGGAGCAGAACCAATTAGCTTACTGCTAGCAACTTGATCCATGTATTCTGACATATCAATCCGAATCAAGTTACGCTCAGAGCCAAAAATAGCCGCTGCAATTGCTTTAGCAAGTTCTGTTTTCCCGACACCGGTTGGACCTAAGAATAAAAATGAACCAATCGGTCGATTTTCATCTCTAATCCCACTACGACTACGTCGAACTGCTCTACTAATAGCTGAAACAGCTTTTTCTTGTCCAACAATTCGTTGATGTAAGAAATTTTCAAGATTAGCCAAATGTTTAGTTTCATCGCGATTCATTTGTGTTACAGGAACACCAGTCCAATTAGATACCACTTTAGCAATATCTTCTGGTTGAACAACTGCACTTTTTTGCGTAGTTTTATCTAACGTAGTCAACAACTTAGCCTGCTTTGTTTTTAACGCATTTTGCCTTTCTTGAAATTTAGCTGCTTCTACAAAGTTCTGATTAACAGCAGCCTGATTCTTTTGCTCAATCACTTTTTTTATTTGTTCATTAATTTGTAGTAACTGATTATTAGATCCTCTTCCCGATCTAATTTTAACTGCTGCACTGGCTTCATCAATCAAATCAATTGCTTTATCAGGTAAATACCGATTAGTGATATAGCGACTGGACAAGTCAACGGCATTTTTTAATGCTTGATCTTCAATTTTAACATGGTGAAAAGCCTCATATTTTGATTTTAAACCAGTTAAAATTGCATATGATTCTTCCGAAGTAGGTTCATTTAAACGAACAATCTGAAACCGCCGAGCTAATGCTTGATCTTTTTCAATATACTTTTGATATTCATCAAAGGTGGTTGCACCAATCATTTGAATATCACCACGAGCAAGCGAAGGTTTTAAAATATTAGCGGCATCAATTGACCCTTCTGCCCCCCCTGCACCAATCAGTGTGTGCATTTCATCAACAAAAAGTATAATATTACCATCATTAGTAATTTCTTTAATGATTTTCTTTAAGCGATCCTCAAACTCACCACGGTATTTAGTTCCAGCGACCAATCCACCTAGATCAAGCGAAATTACTTGCTTAAAAAGTAAGTCATGTGGAACTTTCTTGGCAATAATTGCGCTTGCAATTGCTTCTGCAACCGCAGTCTTGCCAACACCAGGTTCACCAATCAAAACAGGATTATTTTTATTTCTACGTGATAAAATTTCAATTACTCGAGAAACTTCTTGATCACGTCCGATGACCGGATCAATACGACCATTTTCAGCACGCTCATTTAAATTGACAGAAACTTGATCAAGGGTAGGAGTTGTACTAGAATCATTCGCTCCATTAAAATCAGATTCGTTAATATTAGACCAACCATTATTATCAGCAGAGCTATCTTCAGCATCAGTTTCCTCACCTAGGCTGTGAAAAACATCATCCTTTAAGCCATTTAAATCAATATTTAAATTTTGTAAAATCACTGAGGCTAATACTTGCTTATTTAATATCAATCCCAACAAAATATGACTAGTCGTGATTTGAGATGAATTTCCACGTTCAGCTAACGTACCCGCGTAAGCAAGCACCATACTCAACCTCGGTGACATTTCCATATACGTAGCTTTACCAGCTGAACCATATCCAGTATAACGTTCAATTTCTTCACGAATTGTGGTTGGTGTTGCTCCCCAAGAACGCAAATTTTTACCAGCTTCACCATCTGATTCAATAACCATCGCAAGAAGTACATGCTCAGTACCAATTAATCGATGATGAAAACTTTGAGCTTGTTCACGTGCAATTTCTAAAACTTGATTTGCACTTCTAGTATAAGATTTTTTCATCATAGCACCACCTTTACAAGTAACGTGTATCAACTATAAACTTTTTTGCTGAAATGTAAAATATTCTGTTTCAAGTTAACTTAATTCATGCCAAAAAACATTGCTATTATTATAACAAAGACTCCCTTGAGATGCGAATATCCTACTCAAATCATTTGCTAATTAATACTAATCACTTTGAATATTATTAAGAAATTTACTTACATATTCATTATATGATTTTCACCAACTTTTCTAAAATAACAAAATACCTTTATATCAACTTTAATTGTCGATATAAAGGTATTACGTAACCAGAAAAACAGGTCTTGAACTTTACTACTAAAAATATTGTAATATCAACGTTTATAGTGGAAATTTCGACATATGAAGTCTTAACTTTCCATATATCGTTCAAATTCGGTTACTGTTTCCTGTTCGCTTTGCTTAGTTACATGAGTATAAACATCCATTGTAGTTTTAATTGATGAATGCCCTAGCCTTTTTTGAACCTCTTTCATTGATGCCCCAGAATCAAATAATAGGGATGCATGTGTATGCCTGAAACCGTGGGAAGTGATATGCCGTAAGTTACCATACTTACATATCTTATTATTCCAATCGGTTGTTTTAGTGGGCTGATATGGCTTATTCTGGTAAGTTGCAAAGACCAAATTATCCGTACTTAAAAAATTATATCCTAATTTTTAAAACTTTTTTGATAGGGAGGTAATAAAATATTGATCTAACCTCAGATAATATTTAAAAATTCAGTCTTAATTTAATAATGCAGTAATCCTACTAGGGATGTTTAAAAAATTAAGCCTACCATTTTATTTTTATAAAGAGGTGGTTAGCATCCCTCAAATACCATTTACCTGCTATAAAGCAGATTTACCTGCTTACTCCCTTAAAATGTTGGGCTATTTCTTAAAATGGTCATACAGCCATGAAGAAATTAAGTTAGCTAGTATCCCTGATACTAGACCCAAGATAAATGAACCCATTTGAGGTTTACACCTTCTAGAATTACTATAATTGAGAGTGATTAAGTCTCTAGTAATTCCATTAGTCATTTTATCAGAATTTTATACGTTGACAATGACTTAAAATATTGTAGAATGATATTGAATGAATCTTATTTGAGGCAAACCTCAAAAGTCCTAGAGCCGATTACTTTAGGCAGTCATTAAAACGATCCTCTGTTAACGCAGAGGATTTTTTATACCGTCAAATAGCCTGTAAACAATTTAACACCCTAGAGTGATGTACTAAACGTTGTAACTTAAGTATGTAATTCCCCAAAAATGTAGAAAAAAAAACGACTTAGTATTAAAGTCGAAACTAAGATAAATCATAAATACTAGAAATTAAATCCACAGTGATTTATACAGAGAGGCGGTTAACTTACCACTTCTTTTTTGTTGACTTATATAAAGCCAAAATTGGCGGTAAGCATACTTTTAAAACAATAGTTTTTTTTATAGACTCAACAAACTCCACGCATCATAAAATTATTGCTAGTTAATTCTGTATCTTTAAAAAAATATGAAGTCGTTTTTTGTACTTCTTGGTGGTCAAACTATTTATTAGATTATTATAAAAGCCCTATAAATCAATCTTTAGCTAAATATCTAAGATTAGTACTCTTAAAAATATGAAGTCTTTTAGCCTAATTTCAGGTAATTTCAAAAAATCAGAAAAAATAAAAATGCCTTAGTATCAACGTTTAAAGCTAATTGAAACTAAGACAAATCTTCATTATCGGGAAAACAGGTCTTGAACTTTACTACTAAAAACATTGTAATATCAACGTTTATAGTGGAAGTTTCGACATATGAAGCCTCATATGAAGTCTTAACTTTCCATATATCGTTCAAATTCGGTTACTGTTTCCTGTTCGCTTTGCTTAGTTACATGAGTATAAACATCCATTGTAGTTTTAATTGATGAATGCCCTAGCCTTTTTTGAACCTCTTTCATTGATGCTCCAGAATCAAATAGTAGGGATGCATGTGTATGCCTGAAACCGTGTGAAGTAATATGCCGTAAGTTACCATGCTTACATATCTTATTATTCCAATCGGTTGTTTTAGTGGGCTGATATGGCTTATTCTGGTAAGTTGCAAAGACCAAATTATCCGTACTTAAAAAATTATATCCTAACTTAAGCATCTCTTTTTGTTGCCTTGTTCGCCATTCTTTTAGAATGTTCATTGTTTGTTTATCTAAATGAATGGTTCTTATACTCGTCCGTGTCTTTGGTGTAGAAATGTATAAACGATTTTCTAGTCCTCTACTAACTGATTTATCTATTCTAACCGTCTTATGCAAAAAATCTATTCTATTCCATTTTAAAGCTAACGCTTCACCTTTACGCATCCCTGAATAGGCTAATAACCTAAAGAATACATAATATTGAAACTTAACCTGTTTAGCGCAGTCTAGGTACTCTTTTAATTCATCTTTAGAATAAAAGTTATCAAATTCTTTTGGCTGCTCAATATACTTAGGCCTAACCACTTTTTTCATGGGGTTCTTATCAATTAATTCAAGATCAACCGCATAATCTAGCATACGGGATGCATAGCGGATATATCTTTTATATGCCTTAGGCGCAATTTCAAACCACTTATTTACCGCACTTTGGCACTGAAAAATGGTAAGCTTATCTATATAAAAATTACCTAATTCTTTAAGAATGTGGTTATTAAAAATTAGTAATGCTGTAGCATATGTACTCTCTTTAACCGTTGTCTTATAAGTTTTAGACCATAATTTAAATAAGTCCTTCATTGTATACCGTTTATGAGTAAGGGGTTCATATTCGCCATTAAGGACTTTTATTTTGTACTCATAGTATGCCTTTTCAGCTGCATCCCTACTCTTAAACCCCTGCTTTTTTACTTGAATAGTATGCCCTGTTGCTTCGTCTTTACCTACATAAATATTAAATCCGTATCTACTTTGACCACTAGGCGTGGTGTACTCTTTAATTTCATTATTCATGTTAATTATATCCTTTGTATGTTCAACGCGTGCAAGTGAACTAATCTTAGATATTTAACATTTATTTATGTGGTATCGTTTCATGACAGCATTAGTTATAGGTATTAAACTTTAAGCAATGTAAGCAGATAGTAAAGATCGTTCCGAACTAGAGCATCTCTAAACCACATATTTATTATTTCAGACAGTTTAAACCGGCGTTCATTGATTGGCTTGTACCCTTTCCCAAGCTGTAATTTTAGATACTCCTCACGGGCTTTCTTTAGGCTTTTAAAGCCTTTTTTCTTACCATGAGTGTTCTCCTGTACTGGTATCTTTACCAGCATACAGGCTGAATTTATATCGTTTCTTACCTGTTTTTGTTTCGTATTCAATTATGTTCATAGCTTAGTTACCTCTTTTGTTCTGTAATGCAAAGGTAGACTAATCAAAGTATCCTAATCTATTCAAACTTATCAAATTATGCAACATCTATTACTTGTTTTGATCGTATTTAGCTTCAAGACGCTTATTAAGATTATCAATTTTTGAAGTATCCTCGTTATGATTAACTTTGTATTTTCTGTAATCATCAAGAAAATCATAATGAAATTTACCTTTATTTTCTGAATGTTTAATTATGTAATCTCTTAAATCTTTATTACCACTTTCCACTCTTTGTTTTGCTTCTTGAACTATTTCATTGCTTTCCGCAAATATATCTGAAAAATCTATTTTATCAAATTTTGTATGAAAATTTTCATCAACAAACTGTTTATTAATAATGTTTTCAAAATACTTATTTAAATACTCTTCATTATCATTAATGGAATTTACTCTATCTCTCAAATTGTTTATAACTTCAGCATATTGATTAATTGCTTTTCTGGCGACTGGTAAATCATAATATTCTATCTTATTTATAGCTTCACTATGAAGTTTATTCTCATTTGCAAAATTCATTCGATAAAATGCGCCTAAGTTCGTTATTGGCATAACTTTCTTTATATCATCTAACGCATCCTTAACAAACCAGCTAAATTTCTCAAAAATAAATACTTTTTCCAAATAACTATCAGCACGTTCAGAAAGTAGTCCGCTTTTGTGTTGACTTTTATGTATATTTTTAAATTGTTCATTTTCAAAAATTTCACTAAAATGGCTTAACCAATACTTCTCCATTCTTTGAGTTAAAGGATGCTTTTGAGAACTTGTTTTATAAAATTCTGAAGGAATTTTATCGTGACTTGTAATACTTACATATGAATCAATCAATTTAACATCATCATATAATTTTGAATTTTTACTCCCATCCGCATTAATTAAAAAATAAAGGTTATGAATAATTTCAATTAACTCATGAGTAGAGTAATATTTATTTTTAATATAGTCTAAAGAAACACTAAAAAAGTCTGCTAGTCTTTGCCAAACCTTATCGTTAGGATTTCTTTTCTCATTTTCATATTGACTGAGTGTACTATCTAACATATCAACTTTTTTGCCTAATTCTTTTAGAGTTAGGTTATTTTTTTGCCTTAATTCTTTCAATCTATTCGACATATTTACACCTCTTTTAAAATATAATACCACTTTTCTCACGATAGATGTGAATTTTTCTTGACACTCACGCATATCGTGAATTATAATTCTTTTAATCACTCACGTAATCTGTGAGTTAGAAAGAAGATGATATAAATGGAATTATCAGAACAACAGGTTTTGGCACTTAAACGTAAACGAGGTGAACTTGATTATTCAACTACCGACCTCGAAAAGATAACAGGTGTTAACAGGTGGACACTTAACGACATAATCAAGCATGGCCACCGTAACGTTAACAAGAAAACATTTAAATGTATTAACGATTGGCTAATTGACCAATACACAACTATCAAATAGAAAGGAACAACAATGCAGGAATTGATTAAAGTACAGGTAAAAGGCGATCAGCAATTAGTTAGCGGTCGTGAATTATACAAATTTTTAGAAATTGAAACACAATACACAAAATGGTTTAGCAGAATGTGTGAGTATGGTTTCTCTAAAAATATTGATTATGTAGCTGTTAGTCAAAAAAGACTAACAGCTCAAGGTAATCAAACGACTTTTATAGACCATGATTTAACCGTCAATATGGCTGAACAAATCTCAATGCTTCAACGGAACAACAAAGGCAGACAGGCGCGTGAGTATTTCATTCAAGTTGAACAGAAATGGAATAATCCAGCTGAGATAATCAGACGTGGTTATGCCCTAGCTCAGGAACAAGCTAAGAAATTGACGCTTGAGAATGCCAATTTAGCTATTGAGAACCGTTTAATGAAACCTAAGGCAGATTACTTTGATGATTTAGTAAAACGTAAAACATTGGTTAATTTATCTAAAACAGCAAAAATGTTAAAAATTAAACGCAAAGATTTTATTAATTGGCTGTTAGATAACAAATATCTCTATCGGGATGCACACAATGACTTAATGCCCTATGAGAAATATTCAAATAATTATTTTGAAGTAAAAGACAGTCGGCAAGGTTTTCCACAAACATTAATAACGCCTAAAGGGCGAGAAGAGTTTAATTTACTGATTAATCACGAAAAGGAGTTACAAGCATGAAAAATATAGACATGAACAAACTAGACGACAAATTTATTCAAATGGCAAGAGAAAGTAATAACTTATATAAAGGTTTATGTATACTTTTCGATAAAATTAGAGAAATTGAAAGCCCTGAAGATTTAACGTTAGATCAATTAAATCAAATTTCGTCCCTTACAGAGATTATTAAGAGCTATGCCAAAAGTCATAATGATTTTATTGATAATGCATATTAATTCAATTAGAAAAAGGCTAATAATCATGCAAGAAGCAGAAATTAAAACAACTATTGTTAATACGATCAAAGATACTCTTAACCACCCTAGACCCTATTTAAACCGTGTAGAGATTGCTAAATACTTTGGTGTTGCTCCCTCTACTATCAGCTATTGGGCTACTTTAGGGATGCCTGTTGCGGATATTGACGGACGTAAACTTTACGGCAAGCAATCAATTACAGATTGGCTTAAGAGCAAAGAAAAAACCGTTTCTTAAACCACCACGAAAAAGAAACGGAATTAACATCTAATAGCGTGCAAGTGAATTAATCTTAGATGTTTAACATAGTATAAAAACAAGGAGAATAATATCATGCACTATAACAAGAATATAGAATTATTGATCTTAATTCAACAACAAAGCAAGGGGATTAGCAATGAATAACTTAGATTGGGCTATTAAATATGCTGAACACGGGTTTTCAGTAATCCCTACCAATGTTAATTTAAAGAGCCCTGCAATTCCTCATTCCAATAAACCAAGTCTCACAGACAAAGAAATAACTCAATTATGGACAGATAACCCTAATTTGGGTATTGCATGGAAAATGACTAATATATTTAGTGTTGACATTGACACCCCTAAGCATAGTGGGAAAACAAAAATAGACGGTTTTAAATCAATTAGAGAAAGCATCCCTATTGATTGGCTACCTGATACCTTAACTGCCCTAACCCCTAATGATGGTTTACATCTATATTATTTAAAAAAGGACGGTCAACCTAATAAGACCAAAGCGGGGTTCTTACCAGGGGTAGATATTCAAGCCGAACAAGGCAATATTTCTTTAGTACCTCCTACCGTGATTAATGGTGTTAGTTATGAGTGGGTTAATCCTGATCAGCCTGTTGTTGAAGCACCTACAGAACTAATTGAATTCATTCAACAGAAAACTCAAAAAGGTATTAAGGCCAAAAAACATTATTATGGCCGTAAAACATGGACAGGCTGCTTACTAGATGAATTATTTTATCCGCAGATAGTAGGTAAGCGAAATGACTACCTTACCCATATTATTGGCAAACTATTTAAAACAGGCGCAAGAGCAGAAACTATTTACCAATTGGCAATTATCGCTAATAACCAGTTTCAAGAACCTTTGCCTAAAAACGAGGTAACTCGTACTTTTAATAGCATTTTAGAACGAGAGGTTAACAATATTGCCTGAAAACAAACCAGAATTAGTTAAAACAGACCCTAAAAAGTTAGAACTGTATAATAAATCAGTCAAATCTACCCCTGATTGGATAGTCCTTGACGATGACGGCAAGCCTAAAGTTAATATCGCAATCCTTGGTAAAACTGTTCTTGCAAAACATAACTGTATTATTGTTGAGAATGGTGATAAAGAAGACTATTACGAATATAACTATAACGAGGGACATTGGGAGCTTAGAAATATTAAGAGCATCAAGAGTGCTATTACAAAGCTTTTAAACAAGCAGCACATGTGGACTGATCGAGCGGCTAGGGATGCATTTCACTTTGTTAGCGACAGCATTAAGCGCGTTAAATGGACTAATACCTTTGGTAAGAAACCAGGGCGTTACTTCAACTTTAAAAATGGTGTTTGGGATTGGGATGCATTCAAACTACAAGAGCATGATCCTAAATATTATTTTACTTCCTGTGTTGATTATGACCTGGTGGTTAATGATAAATACCCAGACGCACAAGCTGTTATTAATAGTTGGAAAAACAAAGCCAACTGGTTAGAAACAGAAAATTGGTTAGCTCTTTCGGTAGGCGAAAATATGCAATCATTGATGGAATTTATTGGTTACATCTTCTACCCCAGTTACGAACCTATTCAATTATTTATTATCTTATTAAGCCCAGGTGGTGACGGTAAGACAACTTTTATGAACTATCTTACTACTCTAGTTGGACATGAAAACACTTCTTTTGTCTCATTAATTGATCTAGCAGATAAAAAGCCCAACAATTTTAGTCATTCAGAATTATACAATAAGTATTTAAATGAATATGACGATATATCTAATGCATACATCCCTGATACTACTGTTTTACAGAAATTAACTGGTGGTAGTTCAATTACTGCACCAGTTAAAAATCGACCAGGGATAGCATTATTTAATTATGCCAAATTATTATTTGCAGCCAATGACTTACCTAGTTTCAGTAATACCACTAATGCCTTTTACCGCCGAATCAATGTGATCAAATTCTATAAGATAAATAACTTTGAACAGACCATAGATATGAAAAAGGTCAAAAAAGAACGAGGCGAATTTGTTTACAAGTGCATTGTCTTAGCAAGGGATGCAATGAAAAGAAAAGAAATTAAACAAACCCAATCAATTATTGAGCAGAGAGGCAATTGGCTAGAGGATAACGACCCTATAAAGCAATTTCTTAATGAGAATTGTATCTTGGTTACAACGGAAGAAACTAACGAAAACGATTTGTACAATGCTTATAATACCTGGTGTTTTAAATATAATTTTAAACCAGTTAGTAAAATAAAATTCAAAAAAGAGCTTGAAAACAAAGGTATCTTTAGAAGCGTCGAAAATAAACGGATTGCTGGAAACAGGCGTAAAAGACGGTACTTTTATAAAGGTATCAGCTTAAATTAAAGATTGGTACAAAATACGGATTTCAATAAACCATTATTAGAGGAAGTACGGTACAAGTGGAACTTTCAAAGGTACAAACAAAAACATACACCCAACCCGTTACGAGAGTATGTACGGTACAAGAGGTACATTCTTTTTTTAATAAATAGAATTATATATAAAGGCTATACAGTAGACACCCTACTACTACATACCCTCTATATATTCTCCCGTAATTCAAAAAAATAGTGTACATTTTGTACTAAGCTTACAGCCTGTAAGCTAGAGGGCAATTTTATAATTTGTACCCAAAATACCAATTGGCTTTAATCCTTGATACCAAAGGCTTTATAAATTTAAATGTTTGTACCATATTTCTGTACCAAATTAGAACGACATAACAGGAATAGATTCAGTAGCTAATAACTAAAGGAATGATTAACATGACGAATATATATTTAACAAACGGATTTCTTAGAAGAACGAGAATGGATATAGAAGATGTTCATAATTTGATTAACCGTACAAAGGATGATTACATTCAAATTGATAACAATCTTTCAAGTAAAACCTGCAAAGTATTAATTAATAAGAACACTATATCTACTATTGAAGATATGGGACATTAACAAAGATTCACATAATTAGTTAGTGGTTAATTGACATACCACCTAATTCAGAATATTAAACTTAAGCAAAGGAAAAATTATGTATTACTCAATTAACAATGCTGCAGATTATGACATGATGCAATTAGTTAAAAAAATAGAAAAAGGTTCTGGTAAGCAAGCAGCTGTGCATTTCTGTAATTGTATGATGTTAATTTGCAATAAAGCAGAACATAGCAATTACTTAAATGAATTAAATAGTAGATTATGGTTTACTAGAATTGCTGTAGAACATGACGGCACACCTATTCTGATAACAAGTTCAACTACAAGTGATGGTCTATATATCTACACTATTTTAGATAACCATGTTAAACGTGAATTTAAACAAATATAAACCAGAATACCGTCGCAATTCGTGACGGTATTTTTTATGCTAACAAATGCTAACAGCTAAGCAACGTACCTAAAACAGGGACGGAACTTTTAGAGGATATTTCAAATTTTAAAATTTATTCCTAACATTTTTAACAGGCGGGGGCTACTCTCTTTATTGAAGAGAGCACTCACACAAAGCGTCCCTAAATTTTATGCGAACAGTAATTAAACGTTTGGGTAAAATCGTGAGTAATTAAAAAAGACCGTGTGCATCCCCCGCCCCTATTCTTCATCTAGAGGAGCCGCAACAAGTGGTGTTCGCTTTCGTGACACCACTATTTTTTAAAACTTTTTGATAGGGGGGTATCTATGGCAAAAGATGATTTATCAAGGCTAAAATTCCCTAAAATAAAATTACAGGTTTTCTGAGGTAGTTAGCTTATCAGGGATGCATAATTTAGTTCTCCCCAAAATTGGGTAAATCTATTAACTTAACAAATATACTTACAGATTATATTTTAACCAAACCATTTTTGGATTGGTTGCATACTTGTGCTTCAAAAAGGGTGCACATCATTTAAAAAGTGTGCATTGATGAAACAGGCTATAGATCAACACTTTATCCTGTTTTTTGTTTAATAAATACCCTAGTAAATGCTAGTATTTGTTAAGATACAACCGTACCTGCAGGTACACTTGTAAAATTCGAGGTCCTTTTGAAAGACCTGTATTTATTAGCGTATATCCTTATTAACAACTGTACTTACAGATACACTTGTTATAAACCTAAACCGTTATTTTCACAGCTTAGCCTTTGTCTAAAACCTGAAAAAACCTGAAAATTTTTTAAAGGGTGTCGTAAAACACGACCTCCTTTTATTTAACCAACTTAAAAGCTGGTTCTAGTCCTATTTTCTTCTGGTATTTAGCAAAGTTTTCCATGAATTCAGTTAAAGCTATTTGTTTTAATTCATAATATCGTGTTGAACCATAGCCCATTTCTACCATAGTTTTTTTATCTAGCTGCCTTTTTAAATAAGCTTCTGTTAGTATCTTTCTTGATTTAACAGAACAAACTTGAATAGCTTTACCAGCAGCCCACGTTATCTTACCCGCATAAGCAATATCTTCATCAGTACGCTCTTCAGTTAATACAGGGAGCTGATCTACATTATCCGCTAGTAAATCTCTTCTATGGCGATTACATAGTGCTAATAAATGGTCTAAATCATGTTTAAATAAGTCCTTTACTTCATCAGTTTCCATACTTGCATCTCCATATTTTGCGCTCTTAGCGTTTTATTTTTAACCTAAGCAAAAGTATACCTAAAAGGCAAAAGCAAAGAAATAGAATGCTTTTTTTGCATTCTCTCGAAAGTATCAGACTGATATCGAAAGCCCTTTTTATGGCGCCCCATTTTAGTTAATTCTGTATCTTTTAAAAAATATGAAGTCGTTTTTTGTACTTCTTGGTGGTCAAACTATTTATTAGATTATTATAAAAGCCCTATAAATCAATCTTTAGCTAAATATCTAAGATTAGCCCACCTGCACGTACTCTTAAAAATATGAAGTCTAATATGAAGTCTTTTAGCCTAATTTCAGGTAATTTCAAAAAATCAGAAAAAATAAAAATGCCTTAGTATCAACGTTTGAAGCTAATTGAAACTAAGACAAATCTTCATTATCGGGAAAACAGGATTCGAACCTGCGACCTCTACGTCCCGAACGTAGCGCTCTACCAAGCTGAGCTATTTCCCGTTAAATAAAAAATCCCATCGTAGTAGACGGGATTTATCTGAAGCGGAAGACGGGATTCGAACCCGCGACCCCCACCATGGCAAGGTGATGTTCTACCACTGAACTACTTCCGCAAGACATCTATTATTATAGCAGACAGATATAGTTTTTCAACCTTTTTTTAAAAAAATCTAAATAGCTAGTTATTTTATAAGACAAAAGATTATTACATTAACAAAAATTCGGTATATTTGTACAAATAATAATAAAAAGAAAAGATCTATGCAAAATGAACCAGAAAATTTATTGCACTTATTCAAAAATCAACTATCCTTTACTGATCAACATGTATGTATACTCTTAAACAATCTTGGAAGTATTGATCCACATTTTTGCGATAAACTTAGTTATAGTCTTTTAGCACGTTGCTTTCAGGAAAATTCTTTTAGTAAAAGCAACTTAGAGTGATTATCAATTTTTTTATTAATAAAAAGACCCTGTTTTATCAAATTACTGAACCTGAGAATAATGCTGCTTTTTTGCAATCATTTACTGCCCTATTGGGGAAGCACTAATTTTGAAAATGGATAGTGACCGGACTATTATAACCACCGATTAACGTCAAATAATGTTCAATTGGAGTATTGCCTACTTAGAATTAAAAAGGAATTATCGCAGTTTTTAAAAAATAAAGGTTGGTCACATAGTATCGCACATGGTAGTGACTTTTTAGCTGCAACATCCCCAATTTATCATTCAAGACCAAATAGATCTTTTAAATTTAATCCGTACGATTTTTAACAATATGCAAACTTTCTTTGTTGATAAAGAAGAAAAGTGATTGGCTTATGCTTTTTTCAAGGGCTTAAAACTCAGAAATTTTCTACTTCCACTTTTATTGAATTCATTAATGAACGAATTTATCCAATGATAATTTACTCGGGTGACATCAACTGAGTGCCTGGTTAGCAATGCTTCAAGGTTGGTATTTTTTCCTAAAAAGGCCTGAGTTACAAGTGCCAATTGCTAATTTAATTAATAATAAACGTTGATATATAAAAAACAGGTAGCTGATGATATGAATCCCAAAATTAGGACACTCTATTAACTGCTAACTGAGGACTAACTGCCGATATTCACCTTTTAGTTTGATTTTAATTCTTTTCTGGTTGTAATACTCATGTAGTCCCTGATTGCGTCTTTTAGTTCATTGAGATTTTTAAATTGCTTTTCAAACCCGTAAAACATTTCCCGCTTGAGTATGCCAAAGAAGCCTTCCAAGCCATCATTAAGTAAATTCCCTTTGCGTGGCCAATCGTGCAACATGCCATAACTTTTCAAACCCAAATCTAGTGCTACTTGATAGCCAGGCCGTGACGTGCAATCAATGCAAGCAAATAATCAATATTAGACCTTCTAACCTAGTAACGCCAACTTAATTTAGTAGAACTAATTTGTTAATCATGCCAAAGATGATAGCTTGTAATTTTATCTTGTTTAGATAATTTAGACATAAAAATACGACCTCTGAAATTATCTTAATTTCGGGGGCCATATCATTCATTTGAATGAAGTCTTTTTTCTAAAGTTATTTTTACGTTATTTCAAATCAGCTACAAGTGAGCCCAAATCATCGGTACCATTTGCAAAATAAACACCAACACCTATAGAAGTCCAACTAGAATTTAAAAGATTCTTTTTGTGAGCCCATCCTTGATCTGCATCATTTACCATAAATTGATTATATGCAAATTTAGCTAGATCTTTTGGAGTATCGTCAGAATAAACCATAATTCCTGTTTCAACTTCACCACCAGCATCATTTGGCAATAAAGAATTACCATTTGCATCTTGGTGATCATCTTCGTCACCAGTGTTAATTAAAGTAGTTCCATCATGAATAGCACGTTGCTGAGATTCAGAGCTAAAGCTTGAATCAAGAATTAAAGGATTTGCACCATTCTCTTGACGGGCTTGGTTGATAAGCTGAACAAAGTCTCTTATTACTTGTTGACGTTGCGATTCAGTCAAATTACCCACGATAGTATTCTTATCTTTATTAGTATTTACATGACGACCATTGGTTGAAGAACCACTGTGGCTACCTGAGTTATTCAAACTACCGTTGCCGCTGTTGTTGTTTGAACTGTTAGTGCTTTGTACTATTGAATCAGTATCATCTTTGTTGACCCATTGATCTTTGCCAATTTCGTACATGTCATTTTCTTCTGCATATACATTGTACGTACCATGTAGAGGTATTGAAGTAATCCAATTGCCATGTGCAGTAGCATGAGAAGCACTGTATATATCGATATTATTGTTATCAATTTTTATTTGAAATTTTGGAGTACCCATACCATTGGTATTAATTTTTGTAGTAGTTAGCGAAGTAGTATTTGAACCTTTTTTTACTTTGTATGAGTGCAGTTTGGCAACATTTGAAGCCTTAACGTAACGATTCTTACCTACACGGTAATACTTTTTACCATGAATATATTTTACTGAGTAGTATCTGTAAGAATGATGTCTGTATAACTTATGTCTGCCAATTCTGTGTCCTATGTAGTTATAGAGATATGCGTTGTGTTTTAAAGTAATTTTCTTAGCTGCGGCTTCTACAATAGCAGTTTGCCCAAATGGAACAATATTTGTGTTGCTTGCAATTAATGGAGTAGCAAGACCGACAGAAACAACTGTAGTTAAAATAACTTTCTTAAATGTAGTATTTTTCATTTTGTTTTCTCCTTTTCAAATCAAATCTTTTTAATCATCTAATTAAATGCTACAAAATTTTGAAATCCAAAAATGAAAACTTGATATGACCCCCGAAATTATCTTAATTTCGGGGGTCATATCGTGTCATACTTGCTTTTTGATAAGTTATTTATTTTTCTTCGCTAAGTCTTCTTCAACTTCACGTTCAATATCTTCAATTTTTTCTGGACGCATTGTTGGGAAGAGTAACACATCCCTAATTGCTGGGGCGTCAGTTAAGAGCATTACCAAACGGTCAATCCCGATTCCCAAACCACCTGTAGGCGGCATACCATATTCCATAGCTCGTAAGTAATCTTCATCAATCATGTCGGCTTCATCATTACCGGCTTCACGCTCAGCCATTTGTGCTTCAAAACGTTCTCTTTGATCATCGGGATCATTTAATTCAGAGAAGGCATTACCATACTCCTCGCCCATGATGTAGATTTCAAAACGGTCAGTGAAGCGAGGATTATCAGCATTTTTCTTTGCTAGTGGTGAAATTTCTACCGGATGTCCATAAACAAAGGTTGGATCGATAATGGTTTCTTCACAATACTTTTCAAAGAAAGCATTGATGATGTGGCCGACTTTCCAGAAACTTTCGACTTGAATATCATGTTCTTTAGCAATCTTGGTTGCTTCTTCAATACTCATTTCTTGCCAGAAATTAACACCAGTCTTCTCTTTAATTAAATCAACCATGTGAACACGTCGGAAAGGCTTGCCTAAGTCAATTTCTGTTCCTTGATACGTAACCTTACCGTCATCTGTAACCACATCAGCAGCCGCACGAATAATACCCTCTGCTTCATCCATCACATCATGAAAATCCCAATATGCAGCATACGTTTCTAGTTCGGTAAATTCTGGATTATGATGAGTATCTAGACCTTCATTTCTGAAAACACGGCCAATCTCGTATACGCGTTCCATATCACCAACAATTAATCGCTTTAAAGGTAATTCAAGCGCAATTCTCATATATAAATCAATGTCTAGTGCATTATGATGAGATATGAATGGACGTGCTTCAGCACCACCTGGAATATTATGCAAAACTGGTGTTTCCACTTCTAAGAAATCTTTTTTGTTTAGAAAATCCCTAATTGCCTGAATAATCTTAGTCCGGTTAACAAATCGCTCATAACTTTGGCGATTTGAAATAAGATCAAGATAACGTTGGCGATAAATCTGCTCTACATCCTTTAATCCATGATACTTATCAGGTAGTGGCCGTAAAGACTTAGACAAAAAAGTAACGTGTGTTGCACGAATAGTCAATTCTCCTGTATCTGTCTTCATGACCTCACCATCAATTCCTAAAAAGTCACCAATGTCCGACTTTTTGAAAATTTGATAATTTTCTTCACCAACAATATCTTTTCTTACGTAAATTTGAACTTTACCAGTACGATCATACAAGTCAGCAAAACCAACTTTACCCTTACCTCTTTTTGCCAGCATTCTACCCGCAATTTTCGTCTTAGGCAATTCTTGATTCAGTTCGTCTTTGTCCTCATCTACATACTTTTCATTTAATGTTTGAGCCAAATCTTGACGCTCAAATTTTCTCATACCAAACGGTTCAATTCCATTCTCTCGCAATTCTTCCATTTTTTGGCGACGAACAATTAATTGGTCGTTCATATCATTTTTTGCCAATTATTTTTCCTCCATAAATTTTTCTTTTCTAGTAGCTTTTTGGGTTTGCCATTTGTTGTAATCTTCAACAAAATTATCTAATAAGTTGTAAACTTCTTGCGCCGTCCAAACTTCATTTATTTTAGCACGAGTTCTTGCCGAACGAGGAATTCCTTTCAAGTAATATGCAGCCTGCTGTCGAAATTCTGGTACGGCAATTTTTTCACCTTTTAATTCAACTAACCCAGCTAACTGATGTTTAGCAGTGGCAACTCGTTCAGCAACACTTTGTGGCGGTAATTTTTCCCCTGTTTCTAAATAGTGAACCATATCTTTTAAAATCCAGGGATTACCTAATGCAGCACGACCAACCATGACAGCAGTACAGCCAATTTCATCAAGCGCTTTTTTAGCTAATTCAGGGGTAGCAATGTCACCATTAGCTACAAATGGAATATCCAAAACCTGTGCTACTTCATGAAGAGTTTCCCAATCAGCTTTGCCAGCATACATCTGCTTACGAGTTCTACCGTGCATTGCAATCATACTTGCACCAGCTTCTTGCGCAGCTAACGCATTTTCTAGAGCAAAAATATGCTTACGATCCCATCCAATTCTCATTTTAACAGAAACTGGTTTAGAAACGTTTTGCACAACTTTATGCACCATTTGATAAATCTTATTTGCATCAAGTAACCACTTCGAGCCAGCATCAGTTTTAGTCACTTTGGGTACTGGGCATCCCATATTGATATCGATTATATCCGCATCTGTATGCTGATCGATATATTGGGCTCCTTCAAGAAGTGTGTCTTCTGTACCACCAAAAATTTGGATGCTCATTGGATGCTCTCGCGGATCAACCTGCATCATTGACATTGTTTTCTGATTACGATAAATGATTCCATGATCAGAAATCATTTCACAAACAACCATTCCTGCACCAAATTTTTTACAAGTCATCCTAAAAGCAGAATTTGACACCCCAGCCATCGGTGCTACTACTACTCGATTAGGTATAGTTATATCTCGAATTTTCCAGCTATTATCCACCAAATCATCCTTTCAATACTTTAATATCATAACAAAAAGGATCGTTTAAAGAAAATCCACGATACCAAAACATTAAAAATGTTATGCCTTAGATCTTTTGCTTAATTAACTGTGTCAAAAAAATTACCAGGTGCTACCCGATTGTAATAACGTAAAAACGCTTTTTTACTTTGATCATCAACCGAGACTTTTGAAACGCTTGCATTTTGCGCTTCTCCTATTTTGGTTATGTCTGGGCTCTGCAAAACATTTTGAATCATTGAACGTGACGCTGTACCGTGAAAAACAATTAGAATCGATTTATTCATATATTTATCCACTAAATCATGCCAAAAATTCATCAACCGCGCTGCCAAATGTTCATAACTCTCGCCGTCACAATATTCTGCATATTTTTCATTAAAATAACCCAATTCATCAAACACTTGTGGATAGCGTGATCGAATTTCAGCTGCAGATTGACCATCCCAGTCACCATAATTCATTTCTTTTAGGCGATTATCATAGATAATATCGTGCTGCCCTTGATTCAAAATTTCAGCGGTCTGCTTAGCCCTTCTTAATGGACTAGCATAAACATAGTCAATATTTTTAATATTAAAATTATCGCGTAAAGTTTCAACCTGCTTAACACCAGTCTCATTTAATGGCAAATTAGTTCCTGATCCGTTAATAGCCAAGGTCTTATTAGTATCTGTTTGACCATGACGCACAATATAAACATTTAGCATTAGCTACACTCCTTTACTTGTTTAATATAACTAACTCATTATAATCAAAATTATAATTCTCCGCATCTTTATTTTTGTAATAGAATTTTTCTAAACACGAGAAGTAGAAATATAAAACTAGGCTATATATTAGCCTTTTATTATTGTTTCTTAACTAAAATTGCTTTCAACTCATTTTCTGTAAACTGATACTTATTACCACAAAAATTACATGTTAATTCAGCCCCATGATCTTCTTTAATCATTTTTTGTAATTGGCTATTTTTTAATGTAGCTAAAATATTGGTGTACTTTTTCTTTGAACAATCACATTTATAAGCGACATCATCTTTAGATAAAATTTTACAGTCGCTTCCTAAAATTAACTTAGCTAATTCTTCTGGCTTCATACCGTCTAAAAAGGCACTTGAAAGTGCTGGTAAATTATTAATTCTCTCAATTGTTGAACTAACTAGTTTGTCACTTGCTCCTGGCAAGGCTTGTAACATAAAGCCACTTGCTTCACCGATGGAATTATTAGGATTAACAAAAATTGATAAGCCGACTGCAGATGGTATCTGTTCAGATTTGGTCAAATAATATGCAACATCTTCAGCTATTTCACCGGAAACAATTGGAACTTGCCCTGTGTATGGTTTTTTTAATCCCAAATCTTTGGTTACTTCTAGCCACCCTTGTCCAACAGCTGTTTTAACATCAATATGTCCATTTTCCTTTGGCGGAAGTGCAATATGAGAATTTTTGACATACCCTTTAACCGTCAAATCTGACTTTGCAGTTACAACGGTTGGCCCCACAGGCCCATCACCAAGCAAGCGAACGGTTAATTCTTCTTTTTCAGTTAACTCAGCCCCAGCAAGAAGCACACCGGCAATTAACGTCCTTCCTAAAACGGCGGACGAGGCAGACCATGTATCATGCCGCAAGTGGGCTTCTTGAACCAAGTTTTTTGCTGTAATTGTTAATAAACGTAAATTTTTGGTTTTGTCAATTGCTTTAACTAAATAATCGGTCATTATATTCTCCTAAAAAAATAGAGCCTCATTAGGCCCTATTGATTATTTGGCTTGCGGATCATCATCCGAAGCCGATTTGTTTTTATCTGAATCAGTATTAGTAGACTTGGAAACTTGTTGATCATTTTCACTAAATTTAGAAAAATCATTTTTTTCAGGGTTTTCAGGATTCTTCGCTTCAATTTCCTTATTCTTTTCTTCGGGTGACTCAACATGATCATCAGAAGTTAATTTATGATTTTCTTTCTTTTCAGCTGCTGCTTTGGCTTCCTCATAAGTTAGTGCTTGCGACTCACTCGGATATTCTTGCTCACTTTTTTCTGGCATTTTACCTGTCGTATAAAGCGACATTATTTGCTTTTCATCTAGTGTTTCATATTTAAGCAGTGCCTCTGCAATAATGCGGTGCTTTTCACGGTTGTTCTTCACGATTTCAACCGCTTCTTGATGAGCTTCATCAAGTAATCCTTTAACTGCTTCATCGATCTTAGCGGAGGTTGCTTCACTATATGGCTTCAAACCGTAAGCGTTAGTTTCTCCTTCTTTTTCAAGTTCAACCATTCCTAATGAGTCAGTCATACCATAATTGACAACCATGCTATGGGCTATTTGAGTTGCTTGTTCAAAATCATTGGATGCACCAGTTGATTGATCTCCAACAACAACCTCTTCACCAGCTCGACCACCCATTAAGCCAACAATTTGTTCCATTAACTGTTTCTTAGTTAATAAAAACTGATCATCTTTTGGCATCATTAAATTATAACCGCCCGTACGACCATGCGGAACAATGGTAACTTTACGAACTGTTCGCGAATCACTTAAAACTAATCCACAAATTGAGTGACCAGCTTCATGGAAAGCAACTCTTTGTCTTTCCTTTTGTGAAATCATACTATTTCTCTTTGCAGGACCAGCAATAACTCGATCTTCTGCTTCATCTAAATCCAAAGCAGTAATTTCATTACCATTACGTCTTGCAGCCAATAGAGCAGCTTCATTTAATAAGTTAGCCAAATCAGCACCAACAAATCCCGGAGTTTGTCGAGCAATTTCCTTGAGATCAACATCATCTGCAAGCGGCATGTTCTTAGCATGAACACGCAAAATTGCTTCACGACCACGAACATCTGGAGAGCCGACTAAAATCTTACGATCAAAACGACCTGGCCTCAATAAAGCAGGATCCAAAACATCTGAACGGTTTGTAGCTGCGATTACAATAACTCCTTCGTTGCCTTCAAAGCCATCCATTTCTACTAATAACTGGTTTAATGTCTGCTCACGTTCATCATTTCCGCCACCATTTGCATTTCCACCACGACGTCGGCCTATTGCATCGATCTCATCAATGAAAATGATACTTGGTGCATTCTTTTTAGCGTTTGTAAACAAGTCACGTACACGGCTAGCACCGACCCCAACAAACATCTCAACAAAATCCGATCCGGAAATTGAAAAGAATGGGACATTAGCCTCACCCGCAACAGCACGTGCTAATAATGTTTTACCAGTTCCTGGAGGACCTTCTAATAAAACACCCGATGGTATTTTGGCACCAAGTTTAGTAAATTTAGCTGGATTTTTCAAAAATTCAACTACTTCAACTAATTCCTGTTTTTCTTCTTCTTCACCAGCAACATCAGAAAATCGAACTTTATTTTTCTTTGGATCTTCCGGCTTAACATGCGAGCGTCCAAAGTTCATTATTCCGCCGTTGCCACCACGACCACCGCCACTTTGACTGATCATCATCCAGAGCATAACAATAAACAAAATTGTCGGAACAAGCATAACAATTGTCGAGATCCAGTTCCCAGACTGTGATTCGCCCTGTGTTGTTACTTTGGTGCCATTTCTCTGTGCTAGACTCTGAACATTTTCTACGCTCGAATCATTTTGGAGCATAGTCGTAGAAAAGCGGGTTACATTTGACCCTGAATTCCCATTAAAGAAATCAAAGTTTTTTGACTGTGATTTGCTGCTTTTTGCTGTTTTATAGCTTCCTGAAACGTTATATACACCGTTTGCAGGCTGAACGTTAAAGCTTTTAACTTTGCCTTGACGTAAATCGTTAACAAATTCCGAATAGCTAATGTTCTCACTACTACCGGAATTATCCGATCCGCCAAGCGCCCAGTTGATTCCTCCTAGTAGTAAAAGGAAAACAACAATATAGAACAAGCCGTTTGAAAACAGCCGATTCCGGTTATTCTTCATAAAAAACCTCCGCAAAGTTTCTAGAGATATACGAATAAAAGTTTATCACAAATTTCATTAATGCTCTAATATTTTAAAATTTCTTATCAATTATTGAGATAGACATAATATTTTTGTGAATCTGCTGAAACATATTGATTAGAATACGTTTGCTCAATAAAAATTGGTCTGCCTTCACCATATACTGTCAAACAGTACTGCCTTAACGCACTTGGAATTCCACTTTGAGCAAACTTTTTCTTACTTTTAACGTGTTGTCCACTTTTTAATAATAATTTTGTTCCATTAGTAAGCGAGCCAGCGCTTAAGACAATATTTTTAGCCGCATAAAATTCTCCTATTAGTGGATTTCTATGCCAACTTGTACTTATGAAAAAGCTACGCTTTCCAAAAG
This sequence comes from Lactobacillus sp. X-49, assembly GCF_057063645.1. Taxonomy (NCBI): domain Bacteria; kingdom Bacillati; phylum Bacillota; class Bacilli; order Lactobacillales; family Lactobacillaceae; genus Lactobacillus; species Lactobacillus sp. X-49. The sequence goes on along the minus strand of NZ_JBXSQM010000001.1, from coordinate 7,674 downwards.
AAAAACTCTGATCAAGTTGAATCAGCTTTGCCTTACTAAAAAAAGATACTTCACTTTTGAGTAAGTAAAAATAATCTTGATAGGTTATCAATTCAAAATTGGCCAAATTTTCATTTACACGAATATGCCAATTATGCCAAATAAAGGATTGCCAATAAAAAATTTTCTCTTGAGCAGATAAGCTACATAAAGAATCACGTGTTATCCGATATGCTACACCTAAAAACTTCTCTGGTTTATTTAATTGAGTAAAATGCTTTTCTATCAAGCTTGTCATTAAATTCAGCTGCTGACTAAAACGCAAAGCATTTTTACCAACCGCAGAGTTTTCTCTTTTTAAAAGTGGGACAACATTATGCCTTAACCGATTGCGCAACACATCATCTTGATTATTTGTCTTATCAATAATAAACACAATGTTTTTTTGATGATCATATTCTAGTAATTCAGTCTTTTCGATAGTCAATAATGGTCTGAGTAATAAGACATCATGAAAATCACTCACGGCTTGTAAACTGTTCATTTCACGAGGATTACCCGAACGGATCAATTTAAGCAAGATGTTTTCTAATAAATCATCACAATGATGAGCAGTTAAAAGATAATCGCACATATTATCGCGGGCGACTTGCAATAAAAAAGTATAACGGTACTCTCGAGCAGCTTCCTCTATACCAGACTCAGGATGCAACTTTGTAGGCCACTTTTGCTTTACTAATTTAATTTTTTTTTGATGACAATACTTACTAATTATCTCAGTTTCGTGGAAAGAATCCGAGCGTAGTTGATGGTCTAAATGAGCAGCAACTAATTTGAATTGATATTTTTTTTTGATGTCATTTAACATATCAAGAAGTGCCATCGAATCTGGACCACCACTAACTGCAACTACAAGGGTTTTACCACTCAATGGCAAAGACATTTTTTTAAAAAAAGTATCAATTTGCATAATCAACCAATTCTTGCTGTAATTTTTTGATCTTTTTTTCCCCATTCGCCACAGTTTGGGTTAAAACTTGCAAAAAGTTTTCCTCCTTAGTAGTGGAAAATTTATTCGTGCGATCAATTAGATCGGGATCATTGAGCCTCATCTTAGATAAATCAATTTTCCCTTTATAATTGTGTAAAATGACTACCCTAAGCGGTTCTCCAACTTTATATCGGGTCCTTTCACGAAACCAGTTATCACCAAAATCACTATGGTGAACCAGCCCTGAAATATTTGGGGGTAAAGTAACAAAAATACCCAAATCAGTAATTTTATTAATCACACCGGTTACGCGCTGTCCAACTTGATATCTCATTGACCTTGATCTGTTCCTTCCGGTAAATTATAAATTGTTTCATTAGGCTTAGAATATAAAAACTTCGAACGAATAAGTTTAGTTACATATTCTGGATCTTTCAAATCATCCCGCTTAACTGTTAAACTACGTTTTTCTTCATTAATTTGATTAAGGGACTTTTTAGAGGTCTGTACTTGCTGTTTTATTTGCTTGGTTTGAGCACAAGTTTGCACAATCTGAAAGCTTAAAATCGTAAATAAAATTACAAAAACAGCAACGATTCGATTACGCCGAACACGATGTATTTCTTTTTCTCTTTTTATCTGCTTTTGTTTTAAACGTGCCACCTGTTCTTCAGAACTAAGCGAGTTATAAATACGTGGTCCCTTCATGATTTTAATCCTCTATTACTAAAACAATACCTTTTTTATTATAACAATGCTAATAATAAAAGTCATTAAAGAATCCCATTTTTAATCGATTAGTTCGTATAGTTCACTAGCTTCTGCCTTTTTTGTCGTTTCTCTAATATTGCATACCTTTGCCTTAACTTCTCTTGAACCGTACCCAACAATTATTTCATCGCCAATTTTAACGTCATAACTTGACTTAACCACTCGATCATTAACTTTAATTCTGCCCTGATCTGCCATTTCTTTTGCAATTGGGCGTCTTTTAACTAGGCGTGAAATTTTTAAAAACTTATCAATTCTCATTTTTACTTCCCCTATCTTTGAATAATATTTCTAGCAGCCTTCATAAAAATAGTAAGCTCATTAACTAATTGCCGCTGATATATTTTTTCTGATACTGTTAATAAAACAACTAGCCTTTTTTGAGGTGTTAAATTAATCCGTGCTTTTAACGAAACATGCTCGAGTGCTTTAAAAATATTCGGCCCCTCAAGTTCTTTACTTGCGGATTTTTGAAATTCGACTTTTACCTGTTGCCCTTGTTTGATAATCCGTGCAACTTGGGCTAAATCTGCTTCAAGTTTTAAATTTGAAATTGCTAGCAAATTTTCAACAGGCTGTGGATAATCACCAAAACGGTCAATCAATTCATCTTTAATTTGTTCAATTCGATCTAGATCGGCCTCTTTTATTTTTTTATAAAATTCAATTTTTTCTTCTTGATCACTAATATAATCATTTGGAATATATGCCTCTAAACCCAAATCAATCTCCGCATTACTTTTTTGGATTTTCTTTTTGCCCTTTCGCACCTGAATTGCATCTGCCAACATTTGTGAATAAAGATCGTATCCTACACTATCAATAAAGCCGTGTTGTTGGGCTCCCAGCATGTTTCCAGCACCCCGAATTGATAAATCACGCATCGCTATTTTAAAGCCTGAACCCAGTTCAGTAAAATCACGTATTGCATCTAATCTTTTTTCACCAATTTCTGTTAAAGCCTTATTAGGTTGATATAAAAAGTAGGCATAAGCTAATCTTGCACTTCGTCCAATTCGTCCACGGAGCTGATAAAGTTGACTCAAGCCATAATGGTCCGCATCTTCAATAATCATTGTATTAACATTAGGCATATCTATTCCAGTTTCAATAATCGTCGTTGTAACAAGTACATCAAATTCTCGGTTTAAAAAACGATAGAGAATATCTTCCATTTGATTTTTACTCATTCGACCATGAACACTCGCAATCTTAGCTTTCGGTAAAAGTTGCTGTAACTTTATAACAACTTCATCAATATCGTTAATTCGATTATGCAGGTAAAAGACTTGTCCATCACGTTGCATTTCACGCAAACAAGCATCCTTAACAACGCTTGGCAATTCTTCCATTACATAAGTTTGAATTGGAAAGCGATTTGATGGTGGCGTTTCCATTACTGACAAATCCCTTACTCCTACCATTGACATGTGCAAAGTTCGCGGAATAGGGGTCGCAGTAAGTGTTAAAACATCAATATTAGCCTTTAATTCTTTTATCCTTTCTTTATGTTTTACCCCAAAACGTTGTTCTTCATCTACTATTAAAAGCCCTAGATCCTTAAAGTGAACATCTTCTGATAATAATCGATGTGTACCAACAACCAAATCTATTTTGCCTTGTTCAAGATCAGATGTGATTTTTTTTGCTTCAGCAAGTGTTTGAAAGCGTGATAAAACTGCATAATTAACCGGAAAATTCTTAAATCGATCTTGAATAGTTTCAAAATGTTGTTCAGCCAAAATTGTAGTCGGCACCAGAAATGCCACTTGCTTATTACTTTCAATTGCCTTAAAGGCTGCTCGCAGTGCAACCTCCGTTTTACCAAATCCAACATCCCCTACAAGAAGGCGGTCCATCGGTTTAGCTTTTTCCATGTCTTGCTTAATTTCTTTAATTGAACGTAATTGATCTGCCGTTTCCACATATGGAAAAGCATCTTCAAATTGAAGCTGTAAATCATCATCTTTAGGGTAAGCAAAGCCTTTTTCTGATTCTCGTTTAGCGTATAATTCAATTAAATCATCTGCAATATCTTCAACTTTAGATTGGACCTTGCGCTTAGTCTTAGCCCATTCACTACCGCCTAATTTATTAATATGTGGCTTCTTACCCTCAGAGGCCACATATTTTTGCACTAACTTCAATTGATCAGCTGGCACAAAAAGTTGATCGCCATGCTGGTAAGTGATCGTTATGTAATCTCTCTTCGTACCGTTATTTTCAAGAGTCTTAATTCCTTCAAACCGACCAACCCCGTGATTAACGTGGACAACATAGTCACCCGGTTTCAATTCTGTATAGTTACGTAGTCGCTGAGCGTTTTCTAATGTCTTAATTCGCCGCTGTTGATGGATAGGCTTATTAAAAAGCTCGCGTTCAGTTAAATAGACCAAATTATTGTTAGGTAAGCTAAATCCATTAGCAAAATAATTAACTACAATTTGACTTTGGTTCTCAATCAAGTTATTACTGTCAACTACCGGAATATCCATACCAAATTCTGCTAAAGTTTGACTAATTTCACGTGCGCGTTGCGAATTATCAGCTTGTAGAATTACAGTTTGACCTTTCTTTTGATAGGTCTCAATCTCTGATTTAATAAGTGGCATCTGACTAAAAAACTGTTCAGGTTGCCTTGTCGGCCAATCAAAAAGTTGTCCCAGTTGTATATGACCAATACCCCTTTGAAAAAGTGAAAAGTAAAGATGATGATGCTTATCCTTTAACCAATTTTGGTGAAAATCTGTGCGCAACTCCTGTCCTGGCAACATTGCACCTACTTTTAACTCATCATCAATGAAAGCTGCATTTTGCTCGTCCACCGTCTTAAGCGACTGGTCAATTAATGCCCAATCATCAAGAACAATCACACCATCTGAACGTAAATATTCCAGTAAATTGCTTGGATGTTCAATTAAAAAATCCACTAGAAACGAATAATTTTGAGGTAGACTTTGTTTTAACAAATCATCCAATACTGGTTCAAAGTGATTCTTGACAATTTCTTGTGGCGCCGGTGCATCAGACATCGCTAATTCGATTTTACTTGCTGCATTCTCAAGAGCGGCTTGAGTAAAAACTCGATCCTGTGCTGGACTAATAGTTACACGTTCAATAATATCTTGGCTTCGCTGACTAGCCAAATCAAGATTTTTAATTGTATCAATTTCGTCACCAAAAAATTCCATTCGCAAAGGAAGTTCACGATCCAAAGGATAAATATCTAAAATATCGCCACGTAAAGCGAATTCTCCTGGTTTAGCCACTAAATTTTCGCGCTGATAACCAGCATTGCCTAGCCAACTCGTTAACGAAGTTAATTCAAATTCCTTGCCTGCTTGAAATTGACGCTTAGCAGCTGCATAATCGCTAGGATCTGACAACTTATATTGTAATCCTTGCGGTGTAGTAACCACTATTCCTTTTTTACGACTAAGCAAAAAATTTAAAGCCTGAATTCTACTACTTAATTCATCAGGCGAACTAATAGCAGATTGTGTTGCAATTGTAGCATCAAGCGAAAAAATTTGAACACTATTATCTGGCATAATTCTGCTTAATTCATTAAATATTTTTTGGGCTTTGTTTTCATTTTCTTCTATTAAAATTAATGGTTTATCAAGGTATGCTACAATCTGACATAAAAGCAGATTAAAAGCACCGGCATTAGCACCCGTGATTAAAGAGTTTTTTACTTTAGAAATTTTGATAATAAAATCTGTTAGCGATTGATCTTTCTCAATTAAATTGGTTAAATGCATAGTTAATTATATTTATTCATTAAAAACTGGCTGCTTTTTCCCATAATAAAATCTGTAATTACATCACAGCTAGAGGCAAAAGCAATATCCATAATCTTTCTTTGCTCCGCATTAAACGGTGATAATACCCAAGAAATAACACTTGCTTGCGTTGCATTATCGGGATGCTTAATTCCAATTTTTAGGCGATTAAAATTAGTCGTCCCTAAATCTTGTATAATGCTCTTAATACCATTATGCCCCCCAGACTTTCCATTTGCACGAATACGGATTTTACCAAGTGGCATATCCATATCATCATGAATAATTAAAATATTTTTTGGCTCAATCTTGAAAAAACGAGCGAATTGTGCAATTGAGCGACCTGAATCATTCATAAAAGTTTGTGGTTCTAGTAAAATTACATCTTCACCATTAATTACCAGTTTGGTATATTTACCTTCAAATTTCTGTCGATCAAGAATCAGAGAATGCTGGCTTAAATAATAATCAATAGCCATAAAACCGGTATTATGCTTGGTACCATCATATTTTCTACCTGGATTGCCCAGACCTGCAATTATTTTCATTAGATATCCCCTTATTTTTAGTCGTAGTTAATAATAGCACATCCTAGTCTATTCAAATTCACTAACTATTTGCACTTTAATATTACTAAGTAAAAAACACTTTTTTATTTGACTGGCAAGTGATAAACTTTATTTATCAACTTTTTAATTTTAATGTTTATTTAATCCTGACTTATTATGATATACTAATTGGGATTATTCAATACTACTATGGAGGCAGTCTAATGCTTATCAAATCTTTAGTTATCAAAAAAGATTATCTGACAACGGTTAATGAACATGCTACGCTAGAAGAGGCACTAAAAATTTTGGAAGATTCTGGCTACCGCTGTGTTCCAATTTTAGATGATACTGGCACTATTTTCCGTGGCAATATTTATAAAATGCATATTTATCGCCACAAGTCACAAGGCAAAGATATGAATTTGCCAGTAACTTATTTACTTAAAAATGCAACTAAGACTATTAAGGTTAACTCACCATTTTTTAAAGTTTTTTTTACAATTAAAGATTTGCCTTATATTTCAGTTTTGGATGAAAGTGATAAATTTTATGGCATTCTAACTCACTCACGTTTACTTGATATGTTATCAGATGCTTGGAATATCAAAACTGGTTCATATGTTTTTACAGTATTAACCGATAATTCCCATGGTAATCTGGTCAAAATAGCGAAAATAATTGGTAAATATTCTAACATTGCTGGGACAATGAGTCTTGATGCTTCAGCTGCAGAAAAAAACAAAAACTTTGTACGTCGAATTTTATTTACTCTGCCAGCTGGAATAACAGAGGAAACTATGCGCACAATTGTTAAAAAATTAGAGCATAAAGGGTTTGTTGTAGCAGAAATTGAAGATTTACAAGCTGGCATGACCATTATGAGCGATGAAAATCCAGGAGTTTACATTAATGGAGCCGAAAATTAATTGATGTTGGTTATTTTATTAAAATAACCAACATCATAATTATTTGCTTTACATTTTTTGAATTTTTACAGCTATAAATATAGCTTGTCTAATTTCTTCAAGCAAGCGGGACACAGTAATGTACTTAGAAACTATACTAATTAAAACAAGATAAAAAACGTTGAGATTGAAGTTAACCCCCGGAATTGGACAAAGATTCCAATTCGGGGGTTTTCTTATGTCTAAATATTTACTAAAAACAAAATTAGAAGCAGTAGATTTGTATCAAAGAGGATTTAGTACAAAAGAAATTCAAGAGAAATTACATATCACATCACGTAGATCTATTGATGGTTGGATCAATAATTATCAACAGTATGGTAACAGAGGCCTGGAAAAAAGCTTTTCTAAGACAAGATATAGTGGTCAATTTAAATTAGAAGTCTTAAACTGGAGAAAAGAACATAGTGCCAGCTATCAAATTACTGCCAATCATTTTAATATTAAACAACATTCCACTATTGCGAATTGGCAAAGAAAATTAAATGAAGGCGGTGTTGATGCTTTATTTATTAAGCAAGGACGACCATTAATGCATAAAAAGAAAATTAAAGCAAAGAAGCATAAATATACTTCTCAAGAGTTAACTGAACTTGAACGTCTACGTTTAGAGAATCGTGCATTACATGTAG